>RZYE01000109.1 GCA_009930425.1 Actinomycetota bacterium
GACGGGAAGATCTGGGTCACCACCGTCGACACCCTGGTGCGGGTCCGCACCGCGGAGCGCGGGGTCGAGGCCATCTGATGCCCACCCCCTCGGTCCCGGCCCGGCGTGTGAGCACGCTGGTCCGGGACCGACTCGCACTCGCCCCGCCCCCACCCGCTGAGCTGGCCGCGGGCCCGGCTGCCGGCATCGCCCACCGGCACGCGCTGTCCGACCTCGTGGACGCCGCACTGCGGGAGCTGTTCGACGACGCCGTGGCGGCCTGCGGCATCGACGGGACGGGCGTGGCGCTCGCCGTCGTGGGGTCCGCCGGCCGCCGCGACGCCGGCCCGTGCTCGGACCTGGACTGCCTGCTGGTCCACGACGGCCGCACGCTGACGGCCACCCAGGTCGAGGCGCTCGCCACGGCACTCTGGTACCCGATCTGGGACGCGGGGCTCAAGCTGGACCACTCCGTGCGCACCCTCGCCCAGTGCCGCCAGATCGCCTCGGCGGACCTGCCCGCGGCCGTGGGCCTCCTCGACATCCGCCACGTCGCCGGTGACCCCCTCATCACCCACCGTGCCGCGAGCGCCGTGCTCGAGGATTGGCGCAGGGCGGCCCGCCGCCGCCTCGGCGAGCTCCTCGGCTCTGTGGAACGCCGCGCGGACCGCTTCGGCGAACTCGCCTACCTGATCGCCCCGGACCTGAAGGAGTCCCGCGGCGGTCTGCGCGACGCCGTCGTCATCGACGCGCTGGTGGCCTCCTGGCTCACCGACCGCCCCCACGGCCCACTCGACGACGCCCGGGCCCACCTCCTCGACGTGAGGGACGCGCTCCACCGCACCACCCGCCGGCCGTCCAACCGGTTGGTGCTCGCCGAGCACGACGACGTGGCGGCCCTCCTCGGGCTGCAGGGCGGCCTCGCCAGCACGGACACGGGCGCCGACGAACTCCTCGCCTCCTGCGCGCAGTCCGCCCGGGTGGTCACCGCCGCCCTCGACGCCACCGTCCGGCGCGCCCGTCAGGCCCTCCGACGGCCCTCCCTCGCCGCCCTGCGCGGCCCGGTGGTGCGAGGCCGGCGCATCGCCCCACGGCTGCGCACCCTCGCCGAGGGGCTGGTCGAACACGACGGCGAGGTGGTCCTCGCGATCGGCGCCGACCCGTCCGCCGATCCCTGCCTCGCGCTCCGGGCGGCGGCCACCTCGGCACGGACCGGCCTGCCGATCGCGCCGCCCACCCTCACCTCGCTGTCCGCGAGCGCACCCCTGCCGGAGCCGTGGCCGGCGGACGCCCGCCAGGACCTGCTGGACGTGCTCGCCTCCGGCCGGCAGGTGGCGGTGCTCGAGGAGCTCGACCTCGCGGGCCTGCTCACCCGGTGGATCCCGGAGTGGGCGCTCGTGCGCAACCGGCCGCAGCGGGCGGCGATCCACCGGCACACCGTCGACCGGCACCTCGTGGAGGCCTCCGCCGAGGCCGCCCGGCTGGCGCCCCGGTTGCGGGACGAGGACCGCACCGTCCTCCTGCTGGCAGCACTCCTCCACGACATCGGCAAGGTGCCCGGGGCGCTGGACCACTCGGAGGCGGGAGCGGCCATGGTGCCCGCGATCCTGGCGCGGATGGGACTGGCCGAGCACGTGGCCGACGTCGAGTTCCTCGTCCGCCACCACCTGCTCCTGGCCGAGACCGCGACCACCGAGGACCCCGGTGACGTGGCCGTCGCGGACCGCCTCGCCGCCGTCGTCGGCACCCGCCGCAGGCTCGCCCTGCTCGCCACGCTCACCGAGGCGGACGCCCGGGCCGTGGGGGAGCGGGCGTGGAGCGAGTGGAGGGCGCAACTCGTCGGACAGCTCGCGGAGAGCGTGGGCGCTCGGCTGGGCGTTACGCTGGGGGCTGCACATCCCTGACGAAAGGCCAGCTCGTTGTTCGCAACGCTCTCCGATCGCATCACCGCCTCCTTCAAGTCCCTGCGGGGCTCCCGGCTCACGGCCGAGGACATCGCCGGCACGATCTCCGAGATCCGGCGGGCGCTGCTGGACGCCGACGTGGCACTGCCCGCGGTCCGCGCCTTCACCGCCCGCGTGCGCGAGCGCGCCGAGGGGGCGGAGCTCTCCCAGGCCCTGAAGCCGGGCCAGCAGGTCATCAAGATCGTCAACGAGGAGCTCATCGAGATCCTCGGTGGCGAGTCCCGCGACCTCCACTTCGCGAAGCACCCTCCCACCGTCATCATGCTCGCCGGCCTGCAGGGCTCCGGGAAGACCACCCTGGCCGGGAAGCTCGGCGTCTGGCTGAGGGACCAGGGGCACACCCCGATCCTGATCGCGGCCGACCTCCAGCGCCCCAACGCGGTGACCCAGCTCGAGGTGGTGGGTGAGAGGGCCGGCGTCCCGGTGTGGGCGCCCGAGCCCGGCAACGGGGTGGGGGACCCTGTGGAGGTGGCCCGCAGCGGCCTGGTCTTCGCCCAGGCGAAGGGGCACGACGTGGTCATCGTCGACACCGCCGGTCGGCTGGGCATCGACGCGGAGATGATGCAGCAGGCCGCGGACATCCGCGACGCCGTGGACCCGGACGAGATCCTGTTCGTGCTCGACGCGATGATCGGCCAGGACGCCGTCAACACGGCCACCGCCTTTCAGGAGGGCGTGGGCTTCAGCGGCGTGGTCCTCACCAAGCTCGACGGCGACGCCCGCGGTGGCGCCGCGCTCTCGGTCCGCACCGTCACGGGCCAGCCCGTGCTGTTCGCCTCCACGGGTGAGAAGCTCACGGACTTCGAGCGGTTCCACGCCGACCGGATGGCGTCCCGCATCCTCGACATGGGTGACCTGCTCACGCTGATCGAGCAGGCGGAGCGCGCCTTCGACCAGGCCGAGGCCGAGAAGATGGCGGCCAAGCTCACCGGCCAGGGGGAGCTGACCCTCGACGACTTCCTGAGCCAGTTGCAGCAGGTCCGCAAGATGGGCTCGATGAAGAAGATGCTCGGCATGCTGCCCGGGATGGGCCAGATGCGCGAGCAGCTCGAGAACTTCGACGAGCGCGAGGTCGACAGGGTCGAGGCGATCGTGCGCTCGATGACGCCGGCGGAGCGCGCCGACGTGCGGATCCTCAACGGATCGCGCCGCTCCCGGATCGCCCGGGGCTCCGGCACCACCGTCACCGAGGTCAACCAGCTCGTGGAGCGCTTCGAGCAGGCCAAGACGATGATGAAGACCATGGCGAAGGCCGGCGGGATGCCGGGTGCGATGCCTGGCATGGGGAACATGCCGGGCATGGGGAAGAAGTCCAAGGGGCGGATGGCCCCGCAGCGCCAGGCCCCGAAGGGCAAGTCGGGGAATCCGGCGAAGAGGGCCCGCCAGGAGATGGAGCTCCAGCAGCGCGCCTCCGAGCGCGCCACCTCCGGCTCGGCGTTCGGCGCGGGTGCGGCCGGCGTGCCCGAGGACTTCGACCCGTCACAGCTGGACCTGCCCGCCGGATTCGAGAAGTACCTCAAGAAGTGAGGCTCCACCTCACGGGAACGGTGCTCTCGGCGGGGGCCACCCGATCGGGGGCGTGGGTCGAGGACGGGCGGGTGGCGTGGTCGCAGCCCGGCCCCGCCGACGCCGAGATCTCCGGCGTGGTGCTCCCGGGACTCGTGGATGTCCACTGCCACGTGGGGCTCGGGGAGCGCGGTGCCGTCCCCCCGGAGGTCTCGGAGGCGCAGGCGATGGCCGACCGGGACACCGGCGTGCTCCTCATCCGGGACGCCGGCTCGCCCTCGGACACCCGCTGGGTCGACGGCCGCGCCGACCTGCCGCGCATCATCCGCTCCGGGCGGCACATCGCCCGGCCCCGGCGCTACATTCCCGGCTTCGCGGAGGAGCTCGACGACGTCGGCGCGCTCCCCGAGGCAATGGCCCGCAACGCGCGGGCCGGCGACGGGTGGGTCAAGCTCGTCGCGGACTGGATCGACCGCTCCGAGGGGGCGGAGGCGCGGGTGCGGCCCCTGTGGCCCGCCGACGTGCTGGCGGACGGCGTGGCCGCCGCCCACGAGGCCGGCGCCCGGGTCACGGCCCACACGTTCTCCCACGAGGCGATCGACCCGCTGCTCGAGGCGGGGATCGACTGCATCGAGCACGGCACCGGCATGGACGCCGACCAGATCGCCGAGGCCGCCCGGCGGGGCATCCCCGTGACGCCCACGATGATCCAGGTGGACAACTTCGCCGAGTTCGCCGCGGCCGGCGGTCGCAGGTACCCCCGCTACGCGGAGCAGATGCTCGCCATGTGGGAGCGTCGCGACGTCCAGCTCCGCGCGTTCCACGAGGCCGGGATCCAGCTCCTTCCCGGGTCGGACGCCGGTGGCACGATCCCGCACGGCTCCCTGCCGGACGAGCTCGCCCGATGGGTGACCGGGGGGATCCCGGCCACCGACGTCGTCGCCCTCGCGACGTGGCGCGCCCGGGAGTACCTCGGCGCCGGAACCCTCGGGGAGGGCGAACTCGCCGACCTCGTGGTGTACGACGAGGACCCGCGAGGCGACATCACGGTGCTGTCCCGGCCGCGCGCCGTCGTCCTGCGCGGAGTCCCGGTCAGCAGCGTACGTTCGGGTTGAGCGGCGCGAACGTGCCGTTCGGATTGCCCTGCCACACCCACGCGTGCAGCGTGTGGAACGGCGGGCCGTCGCCGTGCGGAGCGTCGAATGCCCGCCCGAGGAGGGCGGCGTCAGCGTCCCACGTCGCATACTCCACGGCCACGAGCCGGAGGCTCCCGTTCGGGCGGGGCGCGTACACGAGGATCTCGGGCGAGGTTGGCGCGAGATCGTCGCCGGTGGCGGCGATCCCGCGCTGGTAGTGGTAGCCCATGTTGGGCACGCAGCCGGATGCCAACCGATAGCCGTCGGCGATGGCGCGGTCGATGTCGTGGTACCTCGCCGTGGCGGCACGGACCTCGGCGAGGTTGCCGGCGTCGGTGGCGCTGGCGGTGGTGGCCGCTGCCAGCGGCGCGGCGGCGAGCGCCAGGCCGAGCAGCGTCCGGGTGGTGCGGGCGGTGGACTGTGTCATCTCGATCCCTCCGTGGTGCGTCGGTGTCCCACGAGGGTGCACGGGCGCCCTTTCGGAAACCTTCCGACCGGGCGGTATCAGGCGAGTTCCGCCATCGCGTCCTCGTAGCGACGCTGCGCCTGCGCGGCCTCGCCGTGGCGACCGTCGCGGCGCAGCTGGGCCACCAGCGCCCGGTGGGCGACCTCGTCGTACGGGTCGATCGCGAGCACGCGCCGCAGCAGCGCCACCGCCTCCGCCGGGGACTCGTCACCGGCCACGCGACGGGCCGCGGCCACGAACCGGTCGGCCACCTGCTGCCGACGTGGCTGCGACCAGTCCTCGTACCGGTCCTCGGGGAGCAGCTCTGCCCACGTGCGCACGATGGTGTCGTCGTCGGTCAGCGCGAACCACCGCTCGAGGTCCACCGCGACCGCGGCGAGGTCGAGGCGGACGGTGGAACGATCGGCGATGACGCCGCCGTGGAGGATCCTCCGGACGGCCGAGAGCTGCACCGAGAGCCGGGCGGACACCCTGTCGGAGAGGTCGTCGGGCCAGAGCAGGTCACAGAGCTCGTCACGGGTGACCGGACCTCCCCGCGCCACCACGAGTCGCTTCAGGAGGGTGCGCGCCCGCCGCGACCCCCACTCGCCGACCGGCACCGCGACGCCGTCGAGCCGGACCTCGAAGCCGCCGAGCACGTCGATCTCGACCGCCGGGCGAGCCACGCGGGACTGGCGGGTGACGACAGTCCCCGTCGTGAAGCCCTCAATGGCGTCCGCGACGGCATCGAGGTCGCCGGCGAAGGAGAAGTGGTCGCCTCCCGGCAGTTCTGCCAACCGCACGTCGACGCCTGCCCGTGCGAACAGGCGGACCGTCTCGTGGGCCCGGTCGATCGGGATGACGGGATCGTGGGTCCGGTGGATCACGAGGACCGGGCAGCGCACCCGGGGAATCACGTCCCGCGCATCCATGTCCCCGTTGGTGCGGAAGAGGTCCATCAGGGCGTCCCGGCTCGCGGCGTGGCGCTCGTAGCGCGGCCACCAGCGCACGAAGTCCTCCTCGGCGAGCAGCGAGGGAGCGAAGAGTCCCACCGTGCGCGAGTGGGGAGTTCCCCACGCCTCCACGAACTCGTGCCACCTCGCCCGGGCTGTCGCGAGCCCTTCCGGGGTACGGCGTCGGGCACGCTCCGTGTCGGTCAGCAGCGAGGCGGCGCTGCCCTCGAGGATGAGGCCGTCCACCCGATCCGGGTAGGTCGCGGCGAACATGATGGCCATCGGCCCACCCTCGGAGACGCCGTGGAGGAAGGCATGGCCGACTCCGGCCGCGTCCATCACCGCACGCAGTTCGTCCACGCGCTCGTCGAGGCCGGGCAGGTCCAGTGAACGGTCCGACATGCCCGTCCCGCGCTTGTCGAAGACCACCTGACGGGAGAACGCGCCATAGCGCGTGAACATCCGCCGCATCACGGGGGACTCCCACGCCAGTTCGATGTTCTGCGCCATCGGTGGGACCGCGCAGATCGTCGGCGGGCCCTGGCCGTACGCCTGGAACGCGATCGACGATCCGTTCGCGTCGGCGAACCTGACCTCGGGGGTGTCCTCCATGCGA
>RZYE01000009.1 GCA_009930425.1 Actinomycetota bacterium
TCGCTCTACGGCATGGCCACCGAGTACGACGAGAACGGGAACTACAAGTACCCGGAGGGCTTCGACCCGGAGACCAACGAGTGGATGGAGGGCTACGAGGCCCAGCGCGAGGCCTGGGAGACCCAGTACGCCCTCGCCCACGAGCGCTGGCTGGCCCACAAGGCCCAGGTCGCCCAGGCGATGGAGGCGGAGACCACCACCGGTGCCGCGTCCGAGCAGCAGCCGAGCTCCTACTCCTCGGCCGGGTCCGCCGCCGAGGGCACCCTGGCCTCCGACGAGGCCCTCGCCGCGTTGCGTGAGAAGCTGACCGGCCACTGACCGGACCGCCACGAGCGGCCCGTCCCCATCCCGGGGGCGGGCCGTTCGCGTCCTCCCGGTGCGATGATGGAGAGGTGCCACTGGTCCTGCTCACCGCGTTCGGACCCTTCGGCGGCTTCCCGGCCAATCCCTCGGAGGCGGCGGTACGGGCGCTGAGCGAACGGGGACGGGGGGGATTCCGCCTCGTCACCGAGGTCCTCCCGGTCGACTTCGCGCGGTGCGTGCCCCGGATCTCGTCCCTGGTCCGGGAGTTGCATCCGGACGTCGTCCTCTCCACCGGGGTGGCCGACCGTCAGCTGCTGACCCTCGAGCGTGTCGCGATCAACCTCATCGACGCGAGGATCCCGGACAACGCCGGAGTGCAACCCGTGGACGTCCCCGTGGTGCCCGGTGGCCCCGTCGCCCATCTCACCACGTTGCCGGTCAAGACCATGGCCGCGGCGATCCGCGGAGCGGGCGTCCCGTGCGGGCTCTCGCTGTCCGCCGGCAGCTACGCCTGCAACGCCGTCATGTACGCGGCCCTCCACGATGCCCCGGCCGGCACCCGGGCCGGGTTCGCCCACCTCCCGCCGGTCGACCGGTTGACGCTCGACGACGCCGTGACCGCCCTGGAGGTGGCGCTCATCACCGCGCTGGCCACGGCCGCCGACCCAGCCATGCCCGAAGGAGCTCTGTCGTGACGCTGCAGGTCGGTCTCACCGGGGGTATCGGATCCGGCAAGTCCACGGTGGCTCGCCTGCTCGGGGAGCTGGGCGCCGTCGTCATCGACCTCGATGCGATCGCCCGCGACGTCGTCGCCCCCGGGACGGAGGGCCTCGCCCGCGTTGCCGCCGAGTTTCCCGGGACCCTCACCGACGGGCGGCTCGACCGGGCCGCCCTGGCACGGGCCGTCTTCGGCGACCCCGCCGCCCGCGAGCGGCTCGAGGCCATCACCCATCCGCTCATCCACGCGGAGACCGAGCGGCGGACGGCGGGCCTGCCCGCTGGCGCCGTGGCGGTCCACGACGTCCCCCTCCTGGTGGAGAAGGAGCTGGGGGAGCGGTACGACGTCGTCGTCGTCGTCGGAGCGCCGGAGGAGGTGCGGCGGGCTCGGCTCAGGGAGACGCGGGGCATGGAGGACGCCGCGATCGACGCGCGCATCGCCGCCCAGGCCGACGATCCGGCCAGGCGGGCAGTGGCGGACGTCTGGCTGGAGAACGACGGCAGCTTCGAGGACCTCCGGGACGCGGTGCGGGAGCTCTGGGAGGAGATCCTGCTCCCGGTTGCCCGCGAGGCGGACCCCGGCTGAGGGGACGTCAGCGGCCCGACGTACGCTTGGGTCATGAGACCGGTCACCGAGTTGATCCGTGCGGAGGCACCCTTCGAGGTCGTCGCCGACTTCGCCGCGTCCGGCGACCAGCCGCAGGCGATCGCCGAGCTCACGGCTCGACTGCGCGCGGGGGAGAAGGACATCGTCCTGCTCGGCGCCACCGGGACGGGGAAGTCCGCGACCACCGCATGGCTCGTGGAACAGGTGCAGCGGCCCACCCTCGTCATGGCCCCCAACAAGACCCTCGCGGCGCAACTCGCCGCCGAGTTCCGCGAGCTGTTGCCGAACAACGCGGTGGAGTACTTCGTCTCCTACTACGACTACTACCAGCCCGAGGCCTACGTCCCCCAGACGGACACCTACATCGAGAAGGACTCCTCCATCAATGACGAGGTGGAACGCCTCCGCCACTCCGCGACCAACTCGTTGCTGACCCGGCGGGACGTGGTGGTGGTGGCCTCGGTGTCCTGCATCTACGGCCTCGGCACCCCCCAGGAGTACGTGGACCGCATGGTGCCGCTCCACGTCGGCATGCAGGTCGGCCGGGACGACCTGTTGCGCCGGTTCGTGGGCATGCAGTACGTCCGCAACGACCTCGACTTCTCCCGGGGAACCTTCCGGGTGCGTGGCGACACCATCGAGATCATCCCCGTGTACGAGGAGCTCGCGATCCGCATCGAGATGTTCGGTGACGAGATCGACGCCCTGACCATGCTGCATCCCCTCACGGGTGACGTGATTCGCTCCGCCGACCTCGTCCACCTCTTCCCCGCGAGCCACTACGTGGCCGGTCCGGAGCGCATGGAACGGGCGATCGGGACCATCGAGGAGGAACTGGCCGAACGCCTCGCGGAGTACGAACGGCAGGGGAAGCTGCTCGAGGCCCAGCGCCTGCGGATGCGGACCACCTACGACCTCGAGATGCTGCGCCAGATCGGGACCTGCTCGGGGATCGAGAACTACTCCCGGCACATCGACGGTCGCGGTCCCGGCACGCCGCCGCACACCCTCCTCGACTACTTCCCCGAGGACTTCCTCCTGGTGATCGACGAGTCCCATGTCACGGTTCCCCAGATCGGGGCGATGTTCGAGGGGGACTCCTCCCGCAAGCGGACCCTCGTGGACCACGGGTTCAGGCTCCCCTCGGCGATGGACAACCGGCCGCTCACGTGGGAGGAGTTCCTCGGCCGCATCGGCCAGACCGTCTACCTCTCGGCGACCCCGGGCCCCTGGGAGCTGAGCCGGTCCGACGGCGTCGTGGAGCAGATCATCCGACCCACCGGGCTCGTGGACCCAAAGGTGGTGGTGAAGCCCACTCGCGGCCAGATCGACGACCTGCTCGCTGAGGTCAACCTCAGGGTGGAGAGGAACGAGCGCGTCCTGGTCACCACGCTGACGAAGCGGATGGCCGAGGACCTGACGGAGTACCTGCTGGAGCGGGGGGTGAAGGTCCAGTACCTCCACTCGGACGTGGACACGTTGCGCCGCGTCGAGTTGCTGCGAGAGCTCCGGCTCGGCCAGTTCGACGTCCTCGTGGGCATCAACCTGCTCCGGGAGGGCCTCGACCTCCCCGAGGTCTCCCTCGTGGCGATCCTCGACGCGGACAAGCAGGGCTTCCTGCGGTCCGCCACCTCCCTGATCCAGACGATCGGCCGTGCCGCGCGGAACGTCTCCGGCGAGGTCCACATGTATGCGGACTCGGTGACCGCGGCGATGGCGCGTGCGATCGAGGAGACGGACCGCCGGCGCGAGAAGCAGGTCGCGTTCAACCTCGCCAACGGAATCGATCCCACTCCGCTCCGCAAGCGGATCGGGGACATCACCGACGCCCTGGCACGGGAGGACGTGGACACCCGCGAACTCCTCCAGGGGGGCTACCGGCAGCCGGGCCGGCGCCGGGACACCTCCCCGAAGGCCCGGGCGGAGGGAGACCTCGCGGACCTGATCGAACAGCTCTCGGACCAGATGCACGCCGCGGCCGCGGAACTCCAGTTCGAGCTCGCCGCACGCCTGAGGGACGAGATCGCCGACCTGAAGAGGGAACTGCGCCAGATGCGGGGCGCATGATGGTCACCGCCGCGCCGCTGGCAGGTGCGGGCTTCCCGACGATAGCCTGAGTCGACACACCGGAAGGTCACATGGGTTCTGCACATCTGTCCGCCTCGTTCGAGGCGATCACCCTCGGGGTCATGGTCGTGATCATCGTCCTGGACCTGTTGTACGTGGTGCGACGGCCCCACGTCCCCTCCTTCCGGGAGGCCACGACCTGGGCGGTCTTCTACATCACCCTCGGTCTCATCTTCGGGCTCGTCCTCGCCTTCGTCGCGAACTGGCAGGTGGCCGGCGAGTTCTACGCCGGGTTCCTGACCGAGAAGAGCCTCTCCGTGGACAACCTCTTCATCTTCGTGATCATCCTGGCGAGGTTCCGGGTCCCTCCGCGCAACCAGCCCGAGGTGCTGATGATCGGCATCATCATCGCCCTGGTGCT
This sequence comes from Actinomycetota bacterium, assembly GCA_009930425.1. Lineage (GTDB taxonomy): Bacteria > Actinomycetota > Actinomycetes > Actinomycetales > Actinomycetaceae > UBA1383. Next base: position 4,116 of record RZYE01000009.1, read on the forward strand.
GAGGGCGGTGCTCATCGTCCTCGGCGCGGCAGCGATCGAACGCTTCAGCTGGGTGTTCTACCTCTTCGGGGCCTTCCTGATCTACACCGCCGTCAGGCTCGTGAGCGGCGGGCACGCCGACGAGGAGGAGTTCAAGGAAAACGCCCTCATCACCCTGCTCCGGCGATTCCTTCCCCTCCACGACGAGTACGACGGTGCGCGGATCCGGACCGTGGTGGACGGCAGGAAGCTCTTCACCCCGATGGTGGTGGTCATCCTCGCGCTCGGGTCCACCGACCTGCTGTTCGCGCTCGACTCCATCCCGGCGATCTACGGCCTCACGCAGGACCCGTTCATCGTCTTCTCGACCAACCTGTTCGCCCTCATGGGCCTCCGGCAGCTCTACTTCATGCTCGGCGGACTCCTGGACAGGTTGGTGTACCTGCCCTACGGGCTCTCCTTCATCCTCGCGTTCATCGGCGTGAAACTCGTCCTCCACGCCCTGCACGAGAACACGTTGCCGTTCCTCAACGGTGGCGAGCACGTCGCGGTCCCCGAGATCCCGATCTGGCTGTCGCTCACCGTGATCGTCGTGACCCTCGCCGTGACCACGGTCCTCTCCCTCACCGTCGGGGCGCGGAAGCTGCTTCCGGCGGAGCACCGCCACGAGATCCCCCACGCGGAGCCCTCGGCGCCCACCGAGGACGCCCGGGTGGTGGCGGTGGCCGAGGAACTGGCCGACATCGACCCACCCATGACTCCACGCGGTCCGGAGGCCTGACCGTCGGCGGGGGCAGACCGTCCGCGAGCCGATAGGTCCTGAGCGGGTCAGTCCTGTGGGGCGAGCACGCCGAGAACGGGCTGCCACTCCTCGGCGGAGCGGGACGCGATGCAGTCCTGGAGGAGGAAGGGGTCGTCCTCCAGCAGTTCGAGCGCCGCCTCCGGCGATGCGGTCTCCAGCACGATCAGGGCGCCGTTGGAGGCGGGCAGGGGACCCGAGGCGAGGAGGGAACCCGACTCGAGGAGGCCGCGCAGGAACGCGCGATGCGACGGGCGGACCTCCGCGAGGTCCCGGTCCGTGGCGTACTGGTACGTGACGGCGATGATCATGAACCCACAGTAGCCGTGAGGGCCGGACCGCGGGGCGCAACGGGGACACGCTGGTTCGAACATGTGTCCGAACCGGTTTCGTGACCTAGAATGCTGCAGTGAATGATCGCCTGCTAGTGAGCGGCGCTCGGGAGCACAACCTCAAGGATGTCTCCCTTGAGCTGCCGCGAGACCGGCTCATCGTGTTCACGGGGTTGTCCGGCTCCGGCAAGTCGTCCCTCGCCTTCGACACCATCTTCGCCGAGGGTCAACGGCGCTACGTCGAGTCCCTCTCGTCCTACGCCCGCCAGTTCCTCGGCCAGATGGACAAGCCCCACGTCGACTTCATCGAGGGGCTCTCCCCGGCGGTGTCGATCGACCAGAAGGGCACCAACCGGAACCCGCGCTCGACGGTCGGCACCATCACCGAGGTGCACGACTACCTCCGTCTCCTGTTCGCGCGCGCCGGGACGCAGACCTGTCCCACCTGCGGTGAGGTCGTGACCGCCCAGACCGCGCAGCAGATCGTCGACCGCCTCACCGGCCTGCCCGAGGGCACGCGGTTCCAGCTGCTCGCCCCGATCGTGCGGGGGCGGAAGGGGGAACACGTCGAACTTCTCGCGGAGCTGCAGCAGAAGGGCTTCGCGCGGGCCAAGGTGGACGGGACGGTGGTCTCGCTCGCCCAGCCGCCCGTCCTGGAGAAGAACCTGAAGCACTCCATCGACGTCGTGGTGGACCGCCTCGTGGTGCGGGACGGCGTCCGGCAGCGCTTCACCGACTCCGTGGAGACGGCGCTGGCCCTTGCCGAGGGCCAGGTGGTGGCCGAGTTCATCGACCTCGACCCGGACGACCCGGAACGGCTCATCCGCTTCTCGGAGAAGAGGGCGTGCCCCAACCAGCACCCTCTCACCCTGTCCGAGATCGAACCGCGCACCTTCTCCTTCAACGCGCCGTACGGTGCGTGCCCCGCGTGCGACGGCATCGGCACCAGCGTGGAGGTGGACCCCGAACTCGTGGTCCCCAACGAGGACCTGTCCCTCGCCGAGGGGGCGATCGCGGTCTGGCCCGGCGAGAAGTCGCAGTACTACTTCCGGCTCATCGCCGCCCTCGCGGAGGACCTGAAGTTCTCCACCGACGTGCCGTGGCGGGCCCTGCCGGAACGGGCCAGGGAGGCACTCCTCCACGGCAACGACTACCAGGTGCACGTGAAGTACAAGAACCGTTGGGGCCGCGAGCGCAGCTACACCAGCGGCTTCGAGGGCGCGATCCACTACATCAACCGGAAGCACGGGGAGACCGAGTCCGACTCCTCCCGGGAGCGCTACCAGGGCTTCATGCGCGAGATCCCGTGCGCCGCCTGCCACGGGGCACGCCTGCGCCCGGAGGTCCTCGCGGTCAAGGTCGGGGGCCTGTCGATCGCCGAGGTCTCCGACCTGTCGATCGACCGCGCGAAGCAGTTCCTCGACCGCGTCCAGCTGACGGAGCGGGAGGCGGCCATCGCCGCGCAGGTCCTCAAGGAGATCCACGCCCGCCTCGGGTTCCTCCTCGACGTGGGACTCGACTACCTGACGCTCTCGCGGTCCGCGGGAACCCTGTCCGGCGGCGAGGCCCAGCGGATCCGCCTCGCCACCCAGATCGGTTCCGGCCTGGTGGGCGTCCTCTACGTGCTCGACGAGCCGAGCATCGGGCTCCACCAGCGGGACAACCGGCGCCTGATCGAGACGCTCACCCGGCTTCGCGACCTCGGTAACACGCTCATCGTCGTCGAGCACGACGAGGACACGATCCGGTCCTCGGACTGGGTCGTGGACATCGGTCCGGGTGCGGGCGAGCACGGGGGCGAGATCGTGCACTCGGGAAGCTATGCGGACCTCCTGGGCGCGCCGAACTCGCTCACGGGGGACTACCTCGCGGGGCGCCGCCAGATCCCGGTGCCCGCCGTTCGACGTCCCCGCGATCCCGGACGGCTGCTGACGGTCACGAGCGCACGGGAGCACAACCTGAAGGACGTCACCGTGCAGTTCCCCCTGGGGTGCTTCGTCGCCGTGACCGGCGTGTCCGGCTCCGGTAAGTCCACCCTCGTGAACTCCGTGCTCTACAACGCCCTGGCCAAGGAGCTGAACCGCTCGCGGGTGGTCCCGGGCCGCCACAAGTCGATCACCGGCATGGAGCACCTCGACAAGGTCGTCCACGTCGACCAGTCGCCGATCGGGCGCACGCCGCGGTCCAACCCCGCGACCTACACGGGGGTCTGGGACCACATGCGCCGGCTGTTCGCCGAGACGACCGAGGCGAAGGTGCGCGGGTACGGCCCCGGGCGGTTCTCGTTCAACGTCAAGGGTGGCCGCTGCGAGGCCTGCAAGGGCGACGGCACGATCAGGATCGAGATGAACTTCCTGCCGGACGTGTACGTGCCCTGCGAGGTGTGCCACGGTGCGCGGTACAACCGCGAGACCCTCGAGGTCCACTACAAGGGCAGGAATGTCGCCGACGTCCTGGACATGCCCATCTCGCAGGCGGCGGAGTTCTTCAGCGCGGTCCCGGCCATCGCCCGCCACCTCGACACTCTCACCAGCGTCGGCCTCGGGTACGTCCGCCTGGGCCAGAGTGCGCCCACCCTCTCCGGCGGAGAGGCGCAGCGGGTCAAGCTGGCCTCCGAGCTGCACCGCCGTTCCTTCGGTCGCAGCATCTACGTCCTCGACGAACCGACCACGGGCCTGCACTTCGAGGACATCCGCAAGCTCCTCCTCGTCCTGCAGGGCCTCGTGGACAAGGGCAACACCGTGATCGTGATCGAGCACAACCTCGACGTGATCAAGAGCGCCGACTGGGTCATCGACCTCGGGCCCGAGGGTGGCGCCGGCGGCGGCGAGGTGGTGGCGGAGGGCACGCCGGAGGAGGTGGCGCGCGTGGCACGATCCCACACGGGCCGTTTCCTGGCTCCACTCGTGGATGCCGCGGCGGCATCCTAGCCATGGCCGACCCCGCGAGCTACCGCCCCCGGGACGTCCCCACCGCCCCGGGCGTCTATCGCTTCCGGGACGCCCAGGGCCGGGTGCTGTACGTCGGCAAGGCGAAGAACCTCCGCTCCCGGCTCGCCTCCTACTTCCAGGACCCCGAACGCCTCCACCCTCGTACCCGGTCGCTGGTCACGACGGCGTCATCGGTGCAGTGGACGGTCGTGGCGAACGAGGTCGAGGCCCTCAGCCTCGAGTACACGTGGATCAAGGAGTTCTCCCCACGGTTCAACGTCGTCTTCCGGGACGACAAGTCCTACCCCTACCTCGCGGTCTCCATGGGGGAGGAGTACCCCCGGGTCCAGGTGATGCGCGGGGAGTTGCGGAAGGACACCCGCTACTTCGGTCCCTACACGCACGCCTGGGCGATCCGGGAGACCATGGACCTCCTCCTGCGGGTGTTCCCCGTCCGTTCCTGCTCGATGGGCGTCTTCCGCCGGGCGCGCAGCTCGGGCCGTCCCTGCCTGCTCGGCTACATCGACAAGTGCAGCGCGCCGTGCGTCGGCCGGATCACCCCCCAGGCTCATCGGGCCCTCGCGGAGGACCTGTGCGCGTTCATGAACGGGGACGCTGCACGCTTCATCACGCGCCTCGAACAGCAGATGCTCGCGGCCGCCGATGCCCAGGACTACGAGCGCGCCGGTCGGTTGCGGGACGACGTCGCGGCCCTGCGCCGCGTGATGGGGCGCAACGCCGTCGTCCTGCCGCCGGACACCGACGCCGATGTCTACGCGATCGCCACGGACGAGTTGCAGGCCTCGGTCCAGGTCTTCCACGTCCGCCAGGGCCGGATCCGGGGCCAGCGCGGTTGGGTCACGGACCGCGGGGACGACGCCTCCGAGGCCGAGCTGATCGAGCGGCTCCTCGTCCAGGTGCACGGGCCGCAGGCGAACGACGACGGCGCGGCGGGCCACGCCATTCCGCGCGAGATCCTCGTCCCCCACCTGCCCGACGATGTCGAGGCGCTCGCCGCCTGGTTGCGCGCGGCCCGCGGCGGGGCGGTCGCGATCCGCGTGCCCAAGCGCGGGGACAAGAAGGCGCTGCAGGACACCGTCCACGAGAACGCGGTGCAGGCGCTCGCGGCGGAGAAGTTGCGCCGCGGTGCCGACCTGGCCACGCGGTCCCGGGCACTGGAGGAGCTGCAGCGACACCTCCGCCTGGCGGACTCCCCGCTGCGCATCGAGTGCTACGACATCTCCCACACGGGGGGGACGCTGCAGGTCGGCTCCATGGTCGTCTTCGAGGACGGGCTGCCGAAGAAGCGTGACTACCGCACCTTCAACATCCGCGGAGCGGCGGGGGACGGCGCGCGCGACGACACCGAGGCGCTCGCCGAGGTACTGACCCGCCGCTTCGAGAAGGTGCGCCGTGAGGCCGCACCGACGAGCGGGGTCGCCGATGACCTCGTCCCGAGGGAGTCCTTCAGCTACGAGCCCGGCCTTCTCGTCATCGACGGTGGCCTGCCGCAGGTCAATGTCGCCGCCCGCACCCTCGCGGAACTCGGAGTCGACGTCCCGGTGGTGTCGCTGGCGAAGCGCCTCGAGGAGGTGTGGGTGCCGGGGGAGGACTTCCCCGCGGTGCTGCCGCGCGGTAGCGAGGCACTGCACCTCCTGCAGCGCGTCCGGGACGAGGCCCACCGGTTCGCCATCACCCGGCATCGGAAGCGCCGCTCGAAGGCCATGACCGACTCGGTCCTCGACACGCTGCCGGGCATCGGGCCCACCCGCGCCAAGGCCCTGCTGGCTCACTTCGGGTCCGTGCGGCGGCTGCGGCAGGCGGACGAGTCCGCCATCTCCCAGGTCCCGGGGATCGGGCCGGCGCTGGCGCACCAGATCGTCGCCCACCTCTCCGGGGAGTGATCGCAGTGCACGGCCGCGCGGCGCGTCCGCGTGGCATGCTTGGATGATGGATCAGCCATCGACCGCCCCCGGACCCACGACGGTTCCTGAGGGGATCCCGATGCGCGACGAGCACTCCACGCTCCCGGCCGCCGAGCGTCCCGAGATCCTCGTCATCACAGGGATGTCCGGTGCGGGGCGGACCCGTGCGGCCGCGGCGCTGGAGGACCTGAACTGGTACGTCGTCGACAACCTGCCGCCCCGCCTCCTCATCACGCTCGCCACGATGATGCGTGCCGGCGACGGCGTCTCCCGCCTGGCCGCGGTGGTGGACGTGCGCTCCGGGGAGTTCTTCAACGAGATGGTCTCCGTCATCGACCAGATCCGGCAGACCGGGATGGAGTACCGCATCATCTTCCTCGAGGCGTCCGACGCCGAGCTCGTGCGGCGCTTCGAGACCGTCCGGCGGCCGCATCCCCTCCAGGGTGATGGTCGCGTCCTCGACGGCATCGCTGCCGAGCGCGCGCTCCTGCAGGCGCTCAAGAACCGGGCCGACGTCGTGATCGACACCACCGAGCTCTCGGTCCACGACCTCGCGCGCCGGATCCGCGAGCTGATCGACGACGGCGCCGAGGCGCGGCTCCACCTCACCGTGATGTCCTTCGGGTTCAAGTACGGGCTGCCGCTGGACGCCGACCACGTCGTCGACGTCCGCTTCCTCGCCAACCCGTACTGGGTCACGGAACTCCGGCACCTCACCGGCCATGACGAGCAGGTGAAGTCCTACGTGCTCTCCCTGCCGGGCGCCACCGACTTCGTCGACCGGTACGTCGAGGCGATCGAGCCGATCCTGGGGCGCTACTCCGACGAGCTGAAGCCGTACGTCACCATCGCCGTCGGCTGCACGGGTGGGAAGCACCGGTCGGTGGCCATCAGCGAGGAGATCGCCGCGCGCCTGCGCCGTGGCGGGCACCCGGTCCGGACCATCCACCGCGACCTCGGGCGTGAGTGATGGACAGCTCCGTGCGGGTGGTGGCGCTCGGGGGCGGCCACGGGCTGGCGGCGACGCTCCAGGCCCTGCGCCACGTCTCGCGGAACCTGACCGCGGTCGTGACGGTGGCGGACGACGGCGGTTCCTCTGGCCGGCTGCGCGTCGAGCTGGGGTGCCTGCCGCCGGGGGACCTGAGGATGGCCCTCTCCGCCCTGTGCGACGACACCGATTGGGGACACACGTGGCGTGACATCCTGCAGTACAGGTTCCACACCGACGGACCGCTGGACAAGCACGCCGTCGGCAACCTCCTGATCGCCTCGATCTGGGACCAGCTCGGCGACCCGGTGGCGGGACTGGAGCTCGTGGGACGGCTCCTCGGCGCCCGTGGGACGGTCCTCCCGATGGCGATGGTCCCCCTGGAGATCGCGGCGAACGTGCGCATCGGGGACGAGGTCGTCACCGTTCGTGGCCAGAGCAGGGTGGCGGCGACGCGCGGCCAGGTGCTCGAGATCTGGCTGGAGCCCGGGGATCCTCCCGCCTGTCCCCAGGCTGTCACCGCGATCAGGGAGGCGGAGTTCGTGGTGCTGGGTCCGGGTTCCTGGTTCACCTCCGTCCTGCCGCACCTGCTCGTGCCGGGCCTGAACGAGGCCCTCCACGCCGCGCACCACCGGATCCTCACCGCGAACCTCGCGACCCAGCGCGGTGAGACGGAGGACCTGACCCCGGGGGATCACCTGCGGGCGCTGCACGACGTGGCCCCCGGCCTCGCCTTCGACACCGTCATCGCCGATCCCCTGGCGGTGGAGGACCTCGACGACTTCACGGACGCGGCAGGGGCCCTCGGGGCGCGTGTCGTCCTGCGGCAGGTCCGCAGTGCCCGGGCGCCGGGCGTGCACGACCCGCTACGCTTGGCTGCCGCATACCGTGACGCCTTCGAGAGCTGCCACGGGGACGTGACCTGAGGAAAGGGGTACGGATGTCGTTGACCGTCGACGTCAAGGACGAGCTCGCGCGCGTCCGCGTGGACAAGGTGTCCGCACGGAAGGCCGAGGTCGCCGCGACGCTGCGTTTCGCGGGCGGGCTGCACATCATCTCCGGGCACGTCGTCATCGAGGCCGAGCTCGACACCGGAATCGCCGCTCGGCGCCTCCGTCACGAGATCGCGGAGGTGTTCGGGCACAGGAGCGAGCTCATCGTGGTCTCGGGCGGCGGTATCCGGCGCGGCAACCGGTACGTCGTGCGTGTCGTGCAGGACGGGGCCGGGCTGGCTCGGCAGGCGGGCCTCATCGACAACCGGGGTCGCCCCGTCCGTGGCCTGCCGCCCCAGATCGTCGCCGCGTCGCTCGGTGACGCCGCAGCAGCTTGGCGCGGTGCCTTCCTTGCCCATGGCTCGCTCACCGAGCCCGGCCGTTCCGGTGCCCTCGAGGTGACCTGTCCCGGCCCGGAGGCGGCCCTCGCGCTGGTGGGTGCTGCCCGCCGCATGGGCGTGCCGGCCAAGGCACGCGAGGTGCGCGGGGTCGACCGCGTGGTGGTGCGGGACGGGGAGGCGATCGCGGCCCTCCTCATCCGCATGGGCGCGATGGACACCGTCCTGGTCTGGGAGGAGCGGCGGCTGCGGCGGGAGGTCCGCGGCAACGCGAACCGGCTCGCGAACTTCGACGACGCGAACCTGCGGCGGTCCGCCCGCGCCGCCGTCGCCGCTGGTGCACGGGTCGAGCGGGCCATGGAGATCCTGGGTGAGGAGAACATCCCGGACCACCTGCTGGAGGCCGGTCGGCTGCGGCTGGCCAACAAGTCGGCCTCGCTGGAGGAGCTGGGCCAGCTGTCCGATCCCGCCCTCACCAAGGACGCGGTGGCGGGCCGCATCCGCCGTCTCCTCGCGATGGCGGACAAGCATGCCGCCGAGGTGGGGATCCCAGACACCTCTGCCGCTCTCACCGAGGAGATGCTGGAGGACTGACGTTCAACCACCGGCGAAAAATGGTGGTGGAGCCCATGTTTTTGCCAACCCATGGTGATAGCCTGATTGGTGCTGGCCCTCGTTCGCAGGGCCCGGCTGCGCGCCCGTCCGGGCCGTGTGTGCCGGCGTCAGGGACGGGCCAGGGACGCACTTGGTGCGTTCATCAGACAACGACCTGCATGCGCCACGATGGCGCACTACTGGAGGACAATCGTGACCATCCGCGTCGGTATCAATGGCTTCGGCCGCATTGGCCGCAACTTCACCCGCGCCGTCCTGGAATCCGGGGCTGACATCGAGATCGTCGGCGTCAACGACCTGACGGACAACAAGACCCTTGCCCACCTCCTGAAGTACGACTCGATCCTCGGTGTCCTGAAGCAGGACGTCTCCTACAGCGAGGACTCCATCACCGTCGGCTCACTGACCTTCAAGGCCATCGAGGAGCGGGACCCGGCCAACCTGCCGTGGGGCGAGCTCGGTGCTGACATCGTCATCGAGTCCACCGGCCGCTTCACCGACGCCACCAAGGCCAAGGCACACCTCGCGGCCGGCGCCAAGAAGGTCATCATCTCCGCGCCCGCGAAGAACGAGGACGCCACGTTCGTCCTCGGCGTGAACGACGGCGACTACGACCCGGAGAAGCACAACATCATCTCCAACGCGTCCTGCACGACCAACTGCCTCGCCCCGCTGGCGAAGGTCCTGAACGACGAGTTCGGCATCGTGCGCGGCCTCATGACCACCATCCACGCCTACACCGCCGACCAGAACCTCCAGGACGGCCCGCACAGCGACCTGCGTCGCTCCCGCGCCGCCGCCCTCAACATCGTTCCCACCAAGACCGGTGCCGCCCAGGCCGTCGCCCTGGTGCTCCCCGAGCTCAAGGGCAAGTTCGATGGCTTCGCCATGCGCGTGCCCACCCCGACCGGCTCCGCCACGGACCTGACCTTCACCGCCGAGAAGCCGGTGACGGTCGAGGCCGTCAACGCCGCGATCAAGGCCGCCGCCGAGGGCCCGCTCAAGGGCATCCTGAAGTACACCGAGGACCCGATCGTCTCCTCGGACATCGTGACCGACCCGCACTCGTCGATCTTCGACGCGGGCCTCACCAAGGTCATCGGTGACATGGTCAAGGTCGTCTCCTGGTACGACAACGAGTGGGGCTACAGCTCGCGTCTCGTGGACCTCACCGTCCTGGTGGGCGAGAAGCTCTGACGACAGATCGCCGGGGGCGTCCGTGAGTTCTCGCGGGCGCCCCTCGCCGTACGCAACGCGAAAGAGGAACACATGCAGACCATCGAGACCCTGGGCGACCTGCGCGGCAAGCGCGTGCTCGTCCGCTCCGACTTCAACGTGCCGCTCGACGGCCAGACCATCACGGACGACGGCCGCATCCGCGCCGCCCTCCCGACCCTGAGCTCCCTCGTGGAGCAGGGTGCGCGCGTCATCGTGATGGCGCACCTCGGGCGCCCGAAGGGCGCACCCGACCCCAAGTACTCCCTCGCCCCGGTCGCGACCCGGCTCGGGGAACTCCTCGGGACCGACGTCGCGCTCGCCGAGGACCTGGTGGGCCCGTCGGCACGGGCGACCGTGGAGGCCCTCGAGGACGGCCAGGTGGCACTGCTGGAGAACGTGCGGTTCGACGCACGGGAGACCTCCAAGGTCGACGCCGAGCGGGAGGAGCTCGCCGCCGAGCTCGCCACCCTCGCCGACGTCTACGTGTCCGACGGCTTCGGGGTGGTGCACCGCAAGCAGGCCTCCGTCTACGACATCGCCAAGCTCCTGCCGCACGCCGCCGGCAAGCTGGTGTTCAAGGAGATCGACTCCCTGCGCCGCGCCACCGACAACCCGGAGCGTCCCTACGCCGTGGTGCTCGGCGGGGCGAAGGTCTCGGACAAGCTCGGTGTCATCGCCAACCTCCTCGACAAGGCGGACATCCTCCTCATCGGAGGCGGGATGGCGTACACCTTCCTCGCGGCCCAGGGCAAGGCGGTCGGTCAGTCCCTGCTCGAGGCCGACCAGATCGAGGCGGTCAAGGGCTACCTGGAGACCGCGGCCGCCAAGGGCGTGGAGATCGTGCTGCCGGTGGACGTGCTGGCTGCGGACGGCTTCGCCGCTGACTCGCCGTACGCCGTGGTGTCCACCGACGGGATCCCCGAGGACAAGATGGGCCTGGACATCGGTCCTGAGTCCCGCGAACTCTTCGCAGGCAAGATCTCCTCGGCCAGGACGGTGGTCTGGAACGGTCCGATGGGTGTCTTCGAGTTCCCGGCGTTCGCCGAGGGCACGAAGGCCGTGGCGCGCGCGATGAGCGAGTCCGACGGATTCTCCATCGTCGGTGGCGGCGACTCCGCTGCTGCCGTGCGCATCCTCGGCTTCGACGAGGACACCTTCTCCCACATCTCCACCGGCGGCGGAGCGTCGCTGGAGTTCCTCGAGGGCAAGACCCTCCCCGGCATCGCGATCCTGGAGGCATGATGGCAGCTCGTACCCCGCTCATGGCGGGCAACTGGAAGATGAACCTGGACCACCTCGAGGCGATCGCGCTGGTGCAGAAGCTCGCCTGGTCGCTCAAGGACGCGAAGCACGACGTCGAGGAGGTCGAGGTGGCGGTCATGCCGCCCTACACCGACCTCCGGTCCGTGCAGACCCTCGTGGACGGCGACAAGCTCGACATCGGATACGGGGCCCAGGACGTCTCCGTGCACGACAAGGGCGCCTACACCGGCGAGATCTCCGCGCGGATGCTGTCCAAGCTCGGCTGCACCTACGTGGTCGTCGGTCACTCGGAGCGCAGGGAGTACCACGGGGAGACGGACGCACTCGTGGGGGAGAAGGCCAGGGTGACTCTCGCCGGGGGCATGACTCCCATCATCTGCGTGGGTGAGGCGCTCGACATCCGGAAGGCCGGCACCCAGGTGGAGCACGTCGTCGGGCAGATCGACGGCGTGTACGAGGGAATGCCCGCCGAGGACGCCGCGAAGACCGTGATCGCCTACGAGCCGATCTGGGCCATCGGGACGGGCGAGGTCGCGACCCCGGCCGACGCACAGGAGGTGTGCGGCGCCATCCGCGTCCGGCTCGCCGAGCTCTACTCCCAGGAGGTCGCGGACGTCGTGCGCGTGCTCTACGGCGGTTCGGTGAAGTCCTCGAACGTGGCCTCCATCATGGAGGGTGCCGATGTGGACGGTGCGCTCATCGGAGGGGCTTCGCTGGACGCCGAGGAGTTCGCCAGGATCGTGCGCTACCAGCACGCCTGACGCCCGCTGGCGGCGCACCTTCGGGTGCGCCGCCATCGGTTATCCTGTCCTGAGAACTCCTCACCTCCTCCGGATTGGACCACACGTGAACGCATTGACGATCGTCCTCGAGGTGGTGCTCGTCCTCACCTCGATCTTCCTGGTGCTGACCGTCCTGATGCACAAGGGCAAGGGCGGTGGGCTCTCGGACATGTTCGGGGGCGGAATCTCAACCGCGGTCGGCTCCTCCGGGGTCGCCGAACGCAACCTCAACCGGATCACGATCGGCGTCTCCCTCGCATGGGTGACGGTGATCGTCCTGTTGGGGCTGATCCAGAAGAGCCAGCTCTAGGAGGCGCCCGTGGCTGCCGGCAATGCGATTCGGGGGTCCCGCGTCGGGTCCGGACCGATGGGGGAGGCGGAGCGCGGTGAGCTCGCCCCCCGCGTGCGCGTGTCCTACTGGTGCGCCCAGGGACACGAGACGCGTCCGAGCTTCGCCGTCGAGGCCGAGACCGAGATTCCGGAACTGTGGGACTGCCCCCGGTGCGGCCTGCCGGCCGGCCAGGACAAGGACCACCCGCCGGAGCCTCCGCGCAACGAGCCGTACAAGACGCACCTCGCCTACGTCAAGGAGCGGCGTTCCGACGCCGACGGCGCCGCCCTCCTCGACGAGGCGCTCGCGGCGCTGCGGGAGCGCCGCGGCCAGTGAGCTGACCTGACCCCCGTCAGAGGGACGACGCGGCGGCAGTGTCGAGGAACCAGAGCGTCGCGGTCCGTCCGCGGACCCGCGCCGCCGGCACGGGGTCCTCGCCGGGCAGCACCGACGCCGCCACCATTGGGGCCTTCTCCTCTCCCGCCGCCACGAACCACACCTCGTCCGCATCCGACAGGCTCTCCCGCGTGAGGCTCACCCGCAGCGGGGGCGGCTTGGGGGAGTCCTGGACGGCCACGGCGCCCTTCCCGTCCAGGTCCACCTCGCCCCGGCCCGGGAAGAGCGACGCGACGTGCGTGCCCGTCCGGTCCCACCCCGAGCACCACGACGGCGAAGTGGACGTCCCGCACCGCCTCGGCGTAGGCGGTCGCTGCGGCGTCGACGTCCTCCACGTCGCCGGGCCGGGCCACCTCGTGGACGTTCTCGGCAGGGATCGGGATCGAGTCGAGCCAACCGCGTACCTGCGAGGCGTTGCGGTCGGAGTCCTCGGCGAAGCGCTCGTCCCCCCACCACAGGTGGACCTGCGACCAGTCCACTGCGCCGGCCACCTCCTCACCCGCGACTGAATCGAGCATCTGGGTGCCGAGGCTTCCCCCGGTCAGGGCGACGTGGACGGGGGCGGTCAAGGACTGGGCGTCGATGAGGGCGAGCAGGAGCCGCAGCCCCGCGGTGCGTGCGGTGAGGGCGGCATCCGGGAGGACGATGACACGTTCCATTGATTTCCCCTTCAGGTATCGGCCGATTCAGAGTTCCTCGACGGCACGGGCGAGGGCCTCGGCGTAGACCTCGTCGGCGTCCAGCCGCCGAAGCTCCTCCATCAGGCAGTCGGTGGTGGTGCGCGGTGGCAGGTTGGTGCGCTGGTCCGGCTTGCCGGCCCGCGAGATCGTCGCGGCGGTGGCGTCCGTGGGCCGCGCGATGCGGATGGTGCCGTCGGGGAGGTTCAGGTCGACCCTCGTGATGTGGATCCCCCCGGAGTCGTGGAAGCGCACGGGAACTCCGAGCCTCGAGCGGATCCACCCGGCGAGGAGGTGCATCGAGGGCCGGTCCTGGGCACCCTCGACGTCGATCGACTCCAGGTCGGTGGCCTCGAGGTCGAGCACCGAGGCGATGAGGGCCCTCCAGAGCGTGATGCGGGCCCATGACAGGTCGGTGTCCCCGGGGGCGTAGTTGGCGCCCAGGAGTGCCAAGCTGAGCCTGGCCTCACGGCTGGTCGCCGGGTCGTCGGTGATGCCCGAGATGATGTCGGTGATCCGTCGCTGCGCCATCCGTCCCACTGGCTCCGCGGCGGGCTTGTGCGGCGTGCGGCCCACCCAGAAGGCGACGATCGGGGTGTCGGGCAGCAGGAGGGGCGTGACGAGCGTGTCCTGGTCCACGGCCGCCGCCCCGCGGGGATGGAGCACCACCACCTCGGAGGCGCCGGCGTCGCCGCCCACCCGGATCTCGGCGTCGAGCCCGTCCCGGCCCGCCGGTGCGCGGGTGTTGACCACGATGACCCGTGACGGGTGCTCGCGGGAGGCGGCGTTCGTGATCTCGATCGCCTCCTCGACCTTCTCGGTCCCGTGGGCGAGGACGATGAGCGTGAGGACACGGCCGAGGGCCACCACCCCGCCCTCCTCGCGGACGGTCACGAGCCGGGCCGCGACGGCCGCGGACGTGGTGTTCTCGAGTCGGATGATCATGTGGGCTCCTCAGGGCCTGCGCCACTCGCGGCCGTCGGCGGCCATCATCGCGTCTGCGGACGGCGGTCCCCAGGTGCCGGGGCGGTACGTCTCGATGGGCCTGCCCTCCCAGTGCGCGAGGATCGGGTCGAGGATCTGCCAGGAGAGTTCCACCTCGCGTTGCTGCGGGAAGAGCGGCGGATCGCCCAGCAGCACGTCGAGGATCAGCCGTTCGTAGGCCTCCGGGGAGTTCTCCGTGAACGCGTGTCCGTAGCCGAAGTCCATCGTGACGTCCCGGACCTCCATCGAGGTACCGGGGATCTTCGCCCCGAACCTGATGGTGACCCCCTCGTCCGGTTGGACGCGGATGACGAGGGCGTTGTGACCCAACTCGGCGGTCTGGGAGCGCTCGAACGGCAGGTGGGGCGCCTGCTTGAACACCACGGCGATCTCGGTCACCCGCCGTCCCAGCCGCTTCCCCGCACGCAGGTAGAAGGGCACGCCCGCCCACCGCCGGGTGTCGACGTCCACGCGGATCGCGGCGAACGTCTCGGTGGTGGAGGCGGGGTTCATCCCCTCCTCGTCGAGGAAGGCCTTGACCTTCTGCCCGCCCTGCCACCCCGCCGCGTACTGCCCGCGGGCCGTGTGCCGGTCGAGGTCTGGGACCCGGACGGCGGAGAGCACCTTGACCTTCTCGGCGCGGAGCGCGTCGGCGTCGAAGCAGACGGGCTCCTCCATGGCCGTCAGGGCCAGCAGTTGCAGGAGGTGGTTCTGGATGACGTCGCGTGCCGCCCCGATGCCGTCGTAGTAGCCGGCACGGGACCCGATGCCGATGTCCTCGGCCATGGTGATCTGCACGTGGTCCACGTAGTGCGCGTTCCACACCGGTTCGAACAACTGGTTCGCGAAGCGCAGCACCAGCAGGTTCTGGACGGTCTCCTTGCCGAGGTAGTGGTCGATGCGGAACACGCACTCCGGCGGGAACACCCGGGACAGGACCTCGTCGAGTTCCCTGGCGCTGGCGAGGTCGTGCCCGAAGGGCTTCTCCACCACCACCCTGCGCCAACTGCCGTCGGTCGAGGTGGACAGCCCGGAACGGGCGAGCTGGCCGAGCACCTTGGGGAAGGCGTTGGGGGGGACGGAGAGGTAGAAGGCGTGGTTGCCGCGCGTCCCGCGCTCGTCGTCGAGTTCCCGGACGGTGTCGGCGAGGCGGTCGAAGGCGGCGTCGTCGTCGAAGTCCCCGGAGACGAACCGGAAGCCGGCCGCGAGGTGGTCCCACGTTCGTTCGTCGAACGGGGTGCGCGCCCCGGCGACCACCGATTCGCGCACCGTGGCCGTGAACTCCTCCAGCGTCCAGTCCCGGCGGCCGTACCCCGTGAGGGCGAACGACGGCGGCAGCAGCCCGCGGTTGGCGAGGTCGTAGATGGCGGGCAGGAGCTTCTTCCGTGCGAGGTCGCCGGTGATGCCGAAGATCACCAGCCCGGCTGGGCCGGCGATCTTCGGCAGTCGGCGGTCTCGCGGGTCCCGCAGGGGATTCTTCACGGCCGTGAGGCTATCAGCCTTCCAGTGCGGTCTTCACGGACGTGAGGAGTTCCTCCCAGCTGACCTCGAACTTCTCGACGGCCTCGCGCTCGAGCTGGGCGGTCACGTCGTCGAAGTCGACCCCGACGGCGGCCAGGCCGGCCATGACGTCCCGGGCGTCGTCGAGGTTGGGTGTGATGGTGTCTCCCGTGACCTCCAGGTGGTCCGCCGAGGCCTCGAGGGTGGCGCCGGGCATCGTGTTGACCACACCGGGGGCCACGAGCTCGGCGACGTACAGCACGTCGGAGTACTCCGGGTTCTTCGTCCCCGTGGAGGCCCAGAGGGCGCGCTGCTTGTTCGCACCCGGCAGCGCCGTGAAGCGCTCGCTGGAGAAGAACTCGAGGTAGGCCTCGTACGCGAGCCGGGCGTTGGCGACGGCGGCCTTGCCGCGGAGCGCGAGGGCCTCCTCCGTCCCGATCGCCTCGAGGCGCTTGTCGACCTCGGAGTCGATGCGGGAGACGAAGAAGGACGCCACCGAGTGGATGGTGGAGAGGTCGATGCCGGCGGTGTTCGCGGCCTCGAGGCCGGCGAGGTAGGCCTCCATGACGGCCCGGTACCGGTCGATCGAGAAGATCAGGGTCACGTTCACGCTGATGCCCTCGCCGATCACGGTGGTGATCGCGGGCAGGCCCTCGAGCGTGGCGGGGATCTTGATCAGGACGTTCGGGCGGTCCACGGTCATCCAGAGCGCGCGGGCCTGCTCGACCGACGGGTCGGTCTCGTGGGCCAGCCGGGGGTCGACCTCGATCGACACGCGGCCGTCGTAGCCGGCGGTCGCGTCGAACACGGGGCGCAGGATGTCACAGGCCTCGCGCACGTCGTCCGTGGTGGCGGCGACGACGGCGTCGTCCAGGCTCGCGTCGGCCGCAGCCAGCGCGCTCATCTGCTCGGCGTAGTCCGCGCCCTTGGCGAGCGCGGCGGCGAAAATCGTCGGGTTCGTGGTGACGCCGACCACGGACCTCTCGTCGATGTTCTGCTGCAGTGCGCCGGACTTGATGGCGCCCCGGGAGAGGTCGTCGAGCCAGATGGACACGCCGGCGGCGGACAGTTCCTTGAGGTTGTTGGACATGTGGAGATCCTTCTTCGAGATTCGGGGGGTCACTGTGCTGCGGTGATGGACTCGAGGGCGGCGGCGACCACGGCCTCCGTGGTGACGCCGTACTCGCGCATGATCCGTGCGCCGTCCGCGGAGGCGCCGAACGTGTTGATTCCGACGCTGCGGCCGGCGTCGCCGACGATCCCGGCCCAGCAGGCCGTGAGGCCGGCCTCCACGGACACCCGTGCCCGTACGGAGGAGGGCAGGACGCTCTCGCGGTAGTCGTCATCCTGCTCAGCGAACCACTCGAGGCACGGCGCCGAGACCACGCGGGCCTTGACGCCCTGGCCGGCGAGTTCCTCGCGGGCCGCGAGCGCGAGCTGGACCTCGGAGCCGGTGCCGATGAGGATGACGTCCGGCGAGCCGTCGGTGTCGGCGAGGACGTAGGCGCCCTTCTGCACTCCCTCGGCCGAGGCCAGGGAGTCCGCGGTGGCCGCGCCGTCGCCGCGCGCGGGGACGGGGAGGTTCTGGCGGGACAGCACGAGGCCGGCCGGCCTGTCGGTGCGTTCCAGGATCCCGCGCCATGCCTGGGCGGTCTCGTTGGCGTCGGCCGGGCGGACGATGTCGAGGTTCGGGATCGCGCGGTAGGCGGTGAGGTGCTCGATCGGCTGGTGCGTCGGGCCGTCCTCCCCGACGCCGACCGAGTCGTGCGTCCAGACGAATGTCGAGGGGATGCCCATCACGGCTGCGAGGCGGACCGCACCGCGCATGTAGTCGGCGAAGACGAAGAAGGTGCCGCCGTACGGGCGGGTGAGGCCGTGGAGGGTGATGCCGTTGACGATCGCGCCCATCCCGTGCTCGCGGATGCCGAAGTGGAGGGTGCGTCCGTAGAGGTTGCCCTGGAAGTCCTCCGACTGGCGGTCGGGCGGGAGGAAGGACGGCTGGCCCTTCATGGTGGTGTTGTTCGAGCCGGCGAGGTCGGCGGAGCCCCCCCACAGTTCGGGGAGGACGTCGGCGAGGGCGGTCAGCACCGCCCCGGAGGCGGCGCGAGTCGCCACGGCCTTGCCCGCCTCGAAGGTGGGGAGTGCCGATTCCCAGCCCTCGGGCAGCTCACGGCGCATCAGCCGGTCGAGGAGCGCGGCGCGCTCCGGGTTGGCGCTGCGCCACGCCTCGAGTGCGGGGTCCCACTCGGACCGGGCCGCTGCGGCGCGTTCGGCGGCGTTGCGACGGGTGTGCTCCACGACGTCGAGTGCGTAGTCGAAATGCACCTCGGGGTCGATCCCGAGCGCCTCCTTCAGGCCGGCGACCTCCTCGGCCCCGAGCGCGGAGCCGTGGGCCGCGCCCGTGCCCTGCTTGGTGGGGGAGGGCCACGCCATGATGGTGGTGAGGCGGATGATGGACGGCTTGTCGGTGACGGCCTGGGCGTTGCCGATGGCCTCGTGGAGGGCGTCCACGTCCTCGGCGTAGCCCGTGAACCCGTTGGTCCAGTCCACGTGCTGCGTATGCCAGCCGTAGGCCTCGTAGCGCTTCAGGACGTCCTCGTTGAAGGCGATGTTGGTGTCGTCCTCGATGGAGATCCGGTTGTCGTCCCAGATGAGGATCAGGTTGCCGAGGTGCTGGGTCCCGGCCAGCGAGCTGGCCTCCGAGGTGACGCCCTCCTCGAGGCAACCCTCGCCGGCGACCACGTAGACGAAGTGGTCGAACGGGGAGGTGCCGGCAGGAGCGTCCGGGTCGAACAGCCCGCGCTCGCGGCGGGCGGCCATGGCCATGCCGACGGCGGAGGCGAGGCCCTGGCCGAGCGGCCCGGTCGTCATCTCCACGCCCTTGGTGTGGCCGTACTCGGGGTGGCCGGGGGTGAGGGAGCCCCAGGTCCGCAACGACTTCAGGTCATCGAGCTCGAGCCCGTAGCCGGCGAGGTACAACTGGTTGTACAGGGTCATCGAGGAGTGACCGATCGACAGGACGAAGCGGTCCCGCCCGATCCAGCGGTCGTCGGTGGGGTCGTGTCGCATCACCTTCTGGAAGAGCAGGTGGGCCATCGGCGCCAGGGAGATCGCCGTGCCCGGGTGGCCGTTGCCGACCTTCTGGACGGCGTCGGCGGCCAGCGCTCGCGCGACGTCGACGGCGCGCTTGTCGTCCTCGGTCCACTTCAGTTGTGGTGACATGTTCGGTTCTCCTCGCTTCGTTGCCTCGTGTCCGAGCAGTGTGACCACTTGCGTGGCCCTACGAGCGACACTAGCCTTTTCGCCGCCCGAATTGCGGCCAGTTGCCAGAAACTGCCGGGAGGCACGACCCCGGACCGGTGGCCTAGAATGCTTGGTGAAGGCCACACATCCCGGGGAGTCATCATCAGCAACCGCCGCGTGCTCGACGCGCCCCTGCATCATGCCGGCGGCCGCGCGGGCATGAGGACGGCCCTGGGTGGCTACGTCGCCCTGATGAAGCTGCGCGTGGTCGAACTCCTCCTCATCACCACCGTCCCCACGATGATCCTCGCGGAGCGGGGCTGGCCGGGATGGTGGCTCGTGGCGGTGACCCTGATCGGCGGCACCGCCGCCGCGGGCGCGGCCAACGCCTTCAACATGGTGTACGACCGGGACATCGACGCGGTGATGAACCGGACCCGCAACCGGCCACTGGTCACCGGCGTGGTCTCGGTGCGCGGAGCCCTCGTGTTCGCGAGCGTCCTCGCCCTCGCCTCCGTGCTGTGGTTCGGGTTCCTGGTCAACTGGGTCTCGGCGTCCCTGGCCTTCGCCGCCATCGGCCTGTACGTGGTCGGGTACACGATGATCCTGAAGCGGCGCACGCCGCAGAACATCGTCTGGGGCGGGATCGCGGGGTGCATGCCCGTCCTGATCGGATGGTCCGCGGTCACGGGATCGCTCTCCTGGGAGCCCCTCATCCTGTTCGGCATCATCTTCTTCTGGACCCCGCCCCACTACTGGCCGCTCTCGATGAAGTTCAAGTCGGACTACGAACGCGCCGGCGTCCCGATGGCCCCGGTTGTCCAGGACGACACCACGGTCGCCCGCCACATGATCCTGCATGCGGCCGCGATGGTCGGGTTGTCGCTCCTCCTCATCCCCGTCGCCCCGATGGGGTGGGTCTACTCCGTGGCTGCCGTGGTGGCGGGGGCGTGGTTCCTCCTGTCCTGCGTGCAGCTCCACCGCCGGGCGCTCCACCCGGAGCGAGGCCGGCTGGCGGCGATGAGGGTCTTCCACGGCTCGATCACCTACCTGACCGTCCTGTTCGTGGCGGTCGCGGTGGATCCGTTCGTGGTCCGCCTGCTCGGGTGACACCCCTCCACGCGCTGGTCGCCGAGTACCTCGCGCACCTGCGCATCGAGCGCGGCCTGTCGCCCAACACCCTGGGGGCGTACGCCCGGGACCTCGCCCGCTACGAGGCGCACCTGTCCGGGCTCGGGATCACGGACCTCGATCGTGCCTCGGAGGGGGACGTCACCGCCTTCGTCCGCGCGATCCGGACGGGGGCCGACGGCGGGCGCCCGCTCGCGTCGTCGTCGGCGGGACGGCTGGTGACCTCCGTCCGTGGCCTCCACAGGTTCGCGCTGAGGGAGGGCAGGGTCGCCCAGGATGTCGCGGCCGGCGTGAGTCCCCCTGCGGCTCCACGGCCCCTGCCGCACGCGCTCGACCACGCCCAGGTGACCGCCCTCCTCGGCTCGGTCCCCGCCGGCCCCGATCCCGTCGCGCTGCGTGACCGGGCACTGCTGGAGCTGCTCTACGGCACCGGGGCGCGCATCTCGGAGGCGGTCGGCCTCGCCGTCGACGACCTCGACCTCGACGGCCGCTCCGTCACCGTGCTCGGCAAGGGCTCGAAGGTGAGGGTGCTGCCGCTCGGACGGTACGCGTCCGAGGCGCTGGAGCGGTGGATCGTGCGCGGCAGGCCGGTGCTCGCGGAGCGCGGCCGTGGGACCCCACGGGTCTTCCTCAACACCCTCGGGCGCCCGCTGTCCCGGCAGAGCGCCTGGGCGATCCTCCAGCGGGCCGCGGAACGGGCGGGCATCGACCATGTCTCCCCCCACACCCTGCGGCACACCTTCGCGACCCACCTCCTGGAGGGCGGGGCCGACGTGCGGGTGGTGCAGGAACTGCTCGGGCACGCCTCGGTCACCACCACCCAGATCTACACGCACGTCACCATCGACGCCCTGCGGGAGACCTGGGCGATGTCCCACCCCCGCGCCCGTTAGGCTGCGTGGGTGGACCTGTTCGACGCCGCCGCGACCACCGAGGACGGGATCCCGGAGCTGCCGAACGCGCCGCTCGCGGTACGGATGCGGCCCCGGGCGCTCGACGAGCTGGTGGGCCAGGCACACCTCCTGCTCCCCGGGTCCCCGCTCCGGCGCCTCGTGACGGACTCCGCCGCGCCGTCCTCGGTGATCCTCTGGGGCCCGCCGGGTACGGGCAAGACCACCATCGCCTACCTCGTGGCGCGGACGGCGGGACGGGCCTTCGTGGAACTGTCCGCGGTGAGCGCCGGGGTGAAGGACGTCCGGGCGGTCATCGACACGGCCCGCCACCGGCTGATCGCCGGCGGGGCGCAGACCGTCCTCTTCATCGACGAGGTGCACCGCTTCTCGAAGGCACAGCAGGACACGTTGCTCCCGGCGGTCGAGAACCGGGTGGTCACCCTCATCGCCGCGACCACGGAGAACCCGCACTTCAGCGTCATCTCCCCACTGCTGTCCCGCTCCCTCCTGCTCACCCTTCGCCCCCTGGGTCCCGACGACGTCGCCACCCTGCTGGAGCGTGCGGTCGCCGACGATCGAGGTCTCGCCCGGGTGGTCACGCTCGCGGTCGAGGCACGTGACCACATCGTCCGGGTGGCCGGGTCCGACGCCAGGAAGGCGCTGACCATCCTGGAGGCCGCGGCCGATGCCATCGGTGCGGGCGAGGTCACGGTGGAGGCCGTGGAGGCCGCCGTCGACGTCGCCGCGGTCCGCTACGACCGGGGCGGCGACCAGCACTACGACGTCACCAGCGCCTTCATCAAGTCGATGCGCGGCTCGGACGTCGACGCCGCGCTCCACTACCTCGCCCGCATGGTGGTGGCGGGGGAGGACCCCAGGTTCATCGCCCGCCGGATCATGATCGCGGCGGCCGAGGACGTGGGCATGGCGGACCCCACCGCGCTGGCCACCGCCGTCGCAGCCGCCCAGGCCGTGGCGATGATCGGCATGCCGGAGGCGCGCATCATCCTCGCCCAGGCGGTGGTGCACGTGGCGACGGCCCCGAAGTCGAACGCCGGCTACTCGGCGATCGACGCCGCGATCGCCGACGTGCGTGCGGGGAAGGCAGGTCCGGTCCCGCCACACCTGCGCGACGCCCACTACCCGGGGGCGGCCGGAGTGGGCCACGGGACCGGCTACCGGTACGCCCATGACGACCCTCGCGGCGTGGCACCGCAACGCCACCTGCCCGAGGAACTGGTGGGCACCACCTACTACCACCCCACCAGCCACGGGAACGAGCGCCAGATCACTGCTCGCCTCGAACGCATCCGGCAGATCCTCGCAGGGGAGTGAGTGCCGGGGATGGTAGGATCTCCCGGTTGACTGCGCCACGCGCAGCTCCTGGGGCCTCAGCCCACGAGAGGCCGGCCCCACCTCGATGATTCCCCATCGAGCGTGACGACACCGACAGGAAGAAGCAGACACACCCATGGCAAATGCCCGTTCGCGCCGCCAGGTCCGCCAGTCCCGAGCCCTCGGGATCGCGCTGACCCCCAAGGCGGTCAAGTACTTCGAGAAGCGCCCCTACGGCCCCGGC
>RZYE01000547.1 GCA_009930425.1 Actinomycetota bacterium
CACGTGGCGCCACCTCGCCGATCCGGGCCTCCTCACCAACGAGTACCTCGCCCGGGACGGCAACGCCGCCCTGGCGTTCCGGTCCCTCGGCCACCATGAGCGGCTCGTGTGGCTGCTGCCCACGCAGGCGTCCGCCACCGTCACCTCCGTCTCCCCCATGCCGCCGCTGTTCACCCCGCTCGCGGTCCTCGCCGGCGGCCTGGTCCTCGCGCTCGCCCTCTGGCGGGGGCGGCGCATGGGGAGGATCGTCGTCGAACCGCTGCCGGTGGTCGTGAAGCCCGGGGAGGCGGTCCTCGGCCGGGCCGCCCTCTACCGCCGTGCCGGCGCCGCCGCCCACGCCGGGGCCGCGCTGCGCGCCGGGACCGCGCGCCGCCTCGCCCACCGCCTCGGCCTCCCCCGCTCCGCCGGCCCGGAGACCCTCGTGCCGGCCGTCGCCCGCGCCGCCGGCTGGGAGGACATCGCCGTGGCGTCCCTGCTGTACCACCGGTCCCCCACCACGTCCGCCGAGCTGCTGGACCTGTCCGCCGCCCTGGAATCACTGGAGAGAGAGGTTCACCGGCATGACCGATGAGCACACCGCCACCCCGTCCGACCCCCGCCCCTCCGACGCGCGCGAGAAGCTCGCCCAGCTCCGCACGGAGATCGGCAAGGCCGTGGTCGGCCAGGACTCCGCCGTCACCGGCCTCGTGATCGCGCTGCTGTGCGAGGGCCACGTGCTCGTCGAGGGCGTGCCCGGGGTGGCGAAGACCCTCCTGGTCCGCAGCCTCGCCGCCGCCCTCGACCTGCGCATGACCCGCGTCCAGTTCACCCCGGACCTCATGCCCGGGGACGTGACCGGCTCGCTGATCTACGACGCGCACTCCGCGGAGTTCTCCTTCCGGCCCGGCCCGGTGTTCACCAACCTGCTGCTGGCGGACGAGATCAACCGCACCCCGCCGAAGACCCAGGCGTCCCTGCTCGAGGCCATGGAGGAACGGCAGGTCTCCACCGACGGCGTCACCCGCCCGCTCCCCCAGCCGTTCATGGTGATCGCCACCCAGAACCCCGTGGAGTACGAGGGCACCTACCCGCTCCCCGAGGCGCAGCTGGACCGCTTCCTCCTCAAGCTCGTCCTCCCCCTCCCCCAGCGCCACGAGGAGGTGGAGGTGCTGCGGCGCCACGCCCACGCCTTCAACCCTCGCGACCTCGCCGCCGCCGGCGTGCGGGCCGCGGCCGGGCCGGCGGATCTCTCCGCCGCCCGCGCCGAGGTGGCCCGGGTGGAGGTGGGGCCCGAGGTGCTCGGCTACATCGTGGACCTCGTGCAGGCCACCCGCACCTCCCCGTCCGTCTC
>RZYE01000548.1 GCA_009930425.1 Actinomycetota bacterium
TCACCTACGAGCACGCGCTGAAGGGCATGTCAGCCCAGGTGCCGGAGGGCCGGCTCAACGCCCTCCGCCACGACCCGCGGGTGAAGTACGTGGAGGAGGTGCGCGAGCACAGCATCGACGCACAGCAGGTGCCGACCGGGATCTCGCGGATCTTCGCCACGGGCAACGAGAGGATCGGCATCGCGGGTGACGGCGGGGCAGTGGACGTCGACGTCGCCGTCATCGACACCGGCATCGACCGCGAGCACCCCGACCTCGACGTGATCGAGGGCATCACCTGCCTGAGCACCACCTGCTCCGGCAACGGCGACGACGACCATTACCACGGCACCCACGTCGCCGGAACGATCGCAGCCCTCGACAACGGCACGCACGTCGTCGGCGTCGCTCCCGGGGCGCGCTTGTATGCGGTGAAGGTGCTGAACCGGCGCGGCAGCGGCACGACAGACGGCATCATCGCCGGTATCGACTGGGTCACCGCACGGGCGGACACCATCGAGGTGGCGAACATGAGCCTCGGCGGGCCCGGCTTCAGCCAGGCCGAGTACGACGCCATCCAGGGCGCCGTGGATGCCGGCGTCGCCTTCGCCGTGGCGGCCGGCAACGACGACGACGACGCGAACAACTACAGCCCCGGAGGCTTCGACAACGTCCTGTCCGTCAGCGCGCTCGTGGACTTCAACGGCCTGCCCGGTGGGGGTGCGGCCCCGACGTGCTTCACCGACGTCGACGACACCCTCGCCTACTTCTCCAACTGGGGTCCCGAGATCGACATCGCGGCGCCCGGTGGGTGCATCCTCTCCACGTACCCGCTGTCGAAGACGGTGACGGGCCTCGGGACGATCAGCGGTACCTCCATGGCGAGCCCACATGCGGCGGGCGCGCTGGCGCTGCTGGCGAGCGCGAACAACCCGAGTGACGCGACCGATGTCGACAACCTCTACAACCTGGTGAAGAGCACAGGGAACCTCAACTGGACCGACGACTCCGGCGACGGCATCAAGGAGCGCCTGCTCGACGTCAGCACCTTCGACCCGGTAATGGTGGGCGAGACGGAACCGCCGGACGAGAACGTCGCGCCCAGGGCGAACTTCACCTTCGACGCAACTGGCCTGACCGCGACCTTCACCGACACCAGCTCGGACGCAGATGGCAGCGTCACCTCGTGGAACTGGAACTTCGGCGACGGCAGCACCTCCACGACCCAGAGCCCCTCCCACAGTTACGCCGCCGCAGGCACCTACACCGTCACCCTCACCGTCAAAGACGACGACGGCGCCATCGGAACCACCTCGCAATCAGTCACGGTGTCGACAACTGTCAGCCCGG
>RZYE01000549.1 GCA_009930425.1 Actinomycetota bacterium
GTTCGTGTCCCGGCTCACTGGCAAGCCGTACGCGGACTCATCCCTCGGGTACGAGGTGGGGATGCAGGTTGCTGGTGCGGCCGTCCTGCCGGTGGCGCTGGTGCACGGGTTGATCCGGTCGGCTGCGGGCGCTCCTCCGGTGCGGTTTGCCGCGGGGTAGGCCTCCGCCCCAAGCCTGCTGTGTGGGCCACGTCACCGCAGGTCCCGGGTTTGTGACGGTTCTTACGGAGTGCCCCGTCCTTTCGTCCCATCCGCGGCGCGAGGTGGGGACCTTAGTGTGGATTTCAGGTACACGAACCTGCCCCCGAGGGCCCACGAGGCCGCTGACAAGGACCCACACATGGCCATCCCCACCATCGACCACGCCGAGACCGTCTCCTTCGCCTGGCGGGGCTTCACCCCCGGCCCCTGGCAGGACCGGATCGACGTGCGCGACTTCATCCAGCGCAACGTCACGCGATACGACGGCGATGCCTCCTTCCTGGCCGGCCCCACCGAGCGCACCGCCCGGGTCTGGGGCATCCTCTCCGAGATGTTCCCCGAGGAGCGGATCACGGGCGTGTACGACATCGACGCCGCCACCCCCTCCACGATCACCTCGCACGCACCGGGCTACATCGACGAGGACAGCGAGATCATCGTCGGACTCCAGACCGACGCCCCGCTGAAGCGCGCGATCATGCCGTACGGCGGGTGGCGCATGGTGGCGAACGCCCTGCAGACCTACGGCTACGAGGTGGACCCCACCCTCGAGCACATCTTCACCACCTACCGGAAGACCCACAACGACGGCGTGTTCGACGTCTATCCCCCGGACGTGCGCCGCGCCCGCAGTGCGCACATCGTCACGGGCCTGCCGGACGCCTACGGCCGCGGCCGCATCATCGGCGACTACCGGCGGGTGGCGCTGTACGGCGTCGACGCCCTGATCGCGGACAAGAAGCGCGAGCGGGCGGACCTGGACACCCGCCGTTCGGTCGAGGACGTCATCCGGGACCGCGAGGAGAACTCCGAGCAGGTCAAGGCCCTTGCCGAGCTGAAGCAGATGGCTGCGAGCTACGGGTACGACATCTCCGGCCCGGCCGGCACCGGCCGCGAGGCCGTGCAGTGGCTCTACTTCGCGTACCTCGCGGCGGTGAAGGAGCAGAACGGCGCCGCCATGTCGCTGGGCCGGACCTCCACGTTCCTCGACATCTTCCTGCAGCGGGACATCGAGGAGGGCCTCCTCACCGAGTCCGAGGCCCAGGAGATCATGGACGACTTCGTGATCAAGCTCCGGATCGTCCGCTTCCTGCGCACCCCCGAGTACGACGCGCTGTTCTCCGGGGA
>RZYE01000550.1 GCA_009930425.1 Actinomycetota bacterium
GACCACGGCGCAGGTGGGGATCTTCGGCGGCGCGGTCCGCGCCGCGCTCGACCTGCCCGCCGGCGTCGATCCCGTTGCCGTCCGCGGCCACGTCACCCGGCTGGTGGCCGCCGCGCTCGGCACGCTGAGCCGCGATCCGGGTCCGGTCCACGTCAACGTGGGGTTCCGCGAGCCGCTCGTCCCGCCCGACCGCTGGGTGCCGGGTACGCCGCCGCCGCCTGTCCACCTCGCTCCCGCCCCCACCGGTGAGCCGGTCGCGGTGCCCTCCGGGGTCCGCACCCTCGTCGTCGCGGGCGACGGCGCCGGACCGGTGGCGGCCCGGGTCGCCCACGCCGCGAACTGGCCGTTGCTCGCCGAGCCCACCTCGGGGTCGCGGACCGGTGCGGCCCTCACCCACTACCAGTCCCTCCTGGCGGCCGGGCTCGCCGAGGGCGTCGAACGCGTCGTCGTGTTCGGGCACCCCACCCTCTCCCGCCCCGTCTCCGCGCTGCTCGCCCGACCGGGCGTCGTGGTCGTGGGCGGGCCACGCTGGACCGACGTCGCCGGGGTTGCCGCGGCGGTGGTCCCCGGGATCGCGCCGCCGGAGCCGACCACGGGGGACCTCGCGTGGCTCGCGCGGTGGCGCACGGCGGACGCCGAGGCGGAGGAGACCTGGCGGTGCAGTCCGATCGAACGGGCGGCGCGCGCCGTCTGGGAGCGGGACGAGGTGCTCGTGATCGGCTCGTCCACCACCATCCGGGCCTTCGACCGGGCGGCGGTGCCACGCGAGGTGCGGGCGCTGGCGAACCGCGGCCTCGCCGGCATCGACGGGACCGTCTCGACCGCTGCCGGACTGACGGCCGGACTGGGGGAGCCCGTCCGGGTGGTGCTCGGGGACCTGGCCTTCCTCCACGATGCCGGCGGACTCGCCGTGGGTGACCTCGAGCGCGAGGCAGACCTGCAGGTGGTGGTCCTCGACGACCACGGCGGCGGTATCTTCGCCGGCCTCGAGCACGGCGCGCAGCCGGACGCCGACGTCCTGGCGCGGTACTTCACCACCCCGCAGCGCCTCGACCCCGGCGGGATCGCCCGTGCCTTCGGGGCCGGCTACGCCCGCGTGGCGGTGGAGGACCTGCCGGCGGCGCTCGCCGGGCCGATCCGGGGGCGTTCCGTCCTGCACGTCCCGCTCTCCCAGTGAACTCCCAGCCTTCCTGAAGGACCTGCCAAGAAGGGGCTGGTTGACTCCTGAGCAGACACGAACCAGGAGGACCGGATGACCCAGGACACCAGGAACGCTCCCACCCCCTCGTGGGAGACCCCGCCACAGCAGCACCAGCCACAGCAGTACG
>RZYE01000110.1 GCA_009930425.1 Actinomycetota bacterium
CGCGGAGGTCCTCACCCGAGGCAACGACACACCTAACCGGAGGTTTCTACCCGAGGCAACGACCCCGCACAAGCGGAGGTTTCTGATGAGTCAACTCGGACTCTTGACTCAGACTACAAATACTGTCAGTATCCAGATACCCCTAGTCTTTGATTCCGGGTAACCCGAATCCGTATGACTTGCCCGGCAGTGACGGGGCAAGGTCTGTGACCGCAGAGGGGAGGTGGAACCGATGAAGAACGTGACTGTGCGCCGTGCCGAGAAGGTCGAGGCGACTGTGTGGTGGATCATCGTCTGATGCTCCCGACGGGCGGAGCGCATGCGTGTATTCCGCCGGGCCGCCAGCGCTCTCGACTGCTGGCGGCCCTCCACTTTTCTGTACCCGAGAGAAGCAAGGAGCATTCCGTGGCCACGTCGCCCTCTCGTCCTCGACTCAAGCCGATCTACCCCGCGTACCGGCTGGACGACCGCGTCTTCCGGATCGGTGCGCAACTGGGCATCACCGCGGAGTTCGACGACCCCGAGCATCAGCTCTGGTCGCTTGTCGCCGCCCTCGACGGCCGCCCGCTGCCCGATGTCGTTCAGGCCGTGCAGCGGGAGTCCCCTGAGCTGACGGAGCAGGACGTCCTCGACGGGATCACTCTCCTCGACCAGGAAGGGTTCCTTGAGGAGAGCTTCCCCGGTGCCGAGTCGGGTGTTGGCGCCCGTTACCGAGCTAACGTCAACTACTTCAGCCGCTTCATCGGCATGGACGGCGATCGGTTCGCTCCGCAACGGCGGATCAGCGCATCGAACATCCTCCTTCTCGGGCTCGGCGGGGGTGGCTCGAACATCCTGACCCTGCTGGCAGGCCTCGGCCCGGCGTCCGTCACGATCGTCGACCACGACGTTGTCGAGGAGGGCAATCTGGGCCGGCAGCTGCTGTACCGGGAGGCCGACGTGGGTCGGTCGAAGGCTCTCGCCGCAGCGGACGCGATCGCGCAGATGAACTCTGACATCCGGATCGATGCCCGTCAGCAGCGCATCGACTCGGTCGAAGACGTCGCTGCGCTTTTGGTCGGCAAGGATCTCGTCATCTCTGCGATCGACGAGCCGCCGTTCGTGGCTCAGCGGATCGTGAACAAGGCGATCGTAGGGGCGGGCATCCCGTGCGTGTTCGCCGCGTCCCAGGTGAGCCGCGGGCGTGTCTTCACGGTCGTGCCGGGACAGACCGGATGCTTCGACTGCCTGAATGTCCACTACTCGCAGCGGGACCCGCAGTTCGTGTCGCAGTTCGCCGCGTTCAGCGAGCTGGGCTTCGACCCGCCGTCCATCGCATATGGGCCGTCCATCTTCATCCTCACGGCGACGATCGTCGACGAGGCGATCCGCGTCCTGACCGGCTACGCCCCACCGCGATCCCTCGGGACCCAGTTCGAGGTCAACTTCGAGGACGGCTCCGCGTTCGCGCATCCGTCCTGGCCCCGCCTACCGGAGGACTGCCCGACATGCGGCACCGGCGACCCCTCCACCTGGGAAGTCTTCGGGCACTACCTCCAGCAGGTCTGATCGTGGCCGGAACGCCAGAGGTCACCGTGCAGCTGAAGCCCGTGCAGATCCGTGAGCTTCGCGATGGCATGTGGGTGGCGGTCGCCGAGGACTCGGAGCCTCTCGTGGTCACCGAGGCGGTGGCGAAGGCGTTGCGCGATCCGGGCGGCATCGAGGTCGATTCCACCCTCGGTCCACTGGCCGAAACGCTCTCGGATGCCGGTTTCACAGACGGCTCCGCCGACGTGTCGCTGCGACCTCCGAGCGCACCGGTCAGTGCCGGTTGGAGAGCGGCGCGAGCATCGCTGTGGGCGCTCGGCGCGGCCCTTTCCACCACCTCGGCCGCGCTTCTGCTGCAGGGTGGCGTGCCGACCGGCGCGGATGCGATCTCGGCCGGCCCGCATCCGCTGCTCGCCGCGACTGTCGCGGTAGGTGTCGCGATCGTCACGGCGGTGCCTCATGAGCTTGCGCATGTGGTGTTCGGCCGGGCGTTCGGGCGCCGGCGCGGCTCCGTCCGGGTGAGGGTGCGCCGGGCATCTGCGACGACGAATCTGACGCACGTGTGGGCCTGGCCGGCGTCTCCACGGCTGGCGGCGGTGTCCGCGGGGATCGTCGTCGACCTCGCGTTCCTGACCGTAGCGCTCGTATTGCGCGGCATGACCGGAGCGTGGGTGGCGACCGTCGCGGTGACCGTCATGGTCATGCGGATCGTGTGGCAGCTGCGGTTCCACCGGAACTGCGACGGGCGACACATCGCGAAGATGCTCATCGACAACCCCACGATCAATACCGATACCAGGCGGGCACTCACCGCGAGGCTGTGGACGTCCGCGCCGCGTTCGGCTTGGTTGTGGTCGGCGGTCGTCGCTGTCGGCGTGCTCGCCGAGCTCGCGCTGTTCGCGGTGTGGTTCGCCCCTGCGGTACTACGTCTGCTGGGCGTACTCTGACTGGTCGCTGGCGTCGTAGAGCGTCTGCGCCAGTGACAGCACAGCCGTCTTGTAGAGCTCTGGCTTGACGTTCTCAGGGTCAAACAATCCCAACGCGGACAGTCCCAGGTCGAGGGCCATCAGGATGCGAAACTGGTCGCCGGGGGGGATGCGCGCGAACCTGCTGTCGGTCGGGATCGGGGACGCGCCAGCCGGGATGTCATCGGCCGGGGAGATGAACTCGAGGAACTTGGCTGTGAGGTGCTCGTCCCGCAGCGCGTAGGGGATGAAGTCGAACAGCAGCCGCGCGTAGCTGGAGCGGTCGCCGCTCTCGGCGGTGAGTACCCAGATGTCGCACCAGGCTTCGAGCCGCTCATAGTCGTTGCTGGCGCGATCGAGGATCGCGTGGAAGTCCTGCGCTTCCTGCGAGAGCGTCTGCCGGTACCGGATCACCTCCAGGATCAACTCGCCCTTGTTGCGGAAGTTCGAGTAGACCGCGCCCTTGGTCAGCCCGGCCTCCAGCGCCACGTCATCAAGGGACGCGCCAGCGACGCCGCGAGTGGCGAAGATGCGCTCGGCCGCCTCAAGCAGCAGCACCCTGTTGTGCTGCTGCTGCTGATCGCGGTTCATCCGTGCCATGAACTCCATTGTAAAACAGGCCGATCAGGCGCCCCTGAGCCTCGCCGACCCATCGACCCCGATTTCAGATACTGCTAGTATCTGAGTATGACGAGTGCAACGCCACGCGCCGACGCGCTCTCGCTGGATCAGGTCACTAAGACCTACAAGCGAGGGGGTGTTGCGGCGAACCAAGCCATCAGCCTGACGTTCCGGCCGGGTGAGTTGGTCGCGCTCATCGGGCACAACGGGGCGGGCAAGACCACGCTCCTCAACCAGATCATCGGGACGGTGAAACCCACCTCCGGCGACATCCGCTACGGCGCGTCATCCCTCGTTGCCGCGCCGGACCTTGCTCGTCGGGTCGCGGCGATGATGCCGCAGATGTACGCGCCGCTGACGGGTGTGACGCCGTTGCAGGCGATCACGTCGATCGCCCGGCTAAGGGGCCTGCCCGCGGCGGATGCGAAGCGGGCCGCGCTCGACCTGATCGACTCGCTCGACATCGGCGAGTGGAAGGACACCGGCGGTGAGAAGCTCTCCGGTGGCCTGCGCCGGCTGACGTCCTACGCGATGGCCGTGGTCGCGCCCCCGCCGGTGCTGCTGGTCGACGAGCCCACCAACGACGTCGATCCGGTCCGCCGTCCGCTCATCTGGCGGCATCTGCGCCGTCTCGCCGACGCCGGCCACACGGTCGTGGTCGTCACGCACAACCTCCTCGAGGTTCAGCGTGCCGCCGACCGGTATGTGCTGCTGCAGAAGGGTGCCGTTCTCGTCGACAGCACGCCGAGGCAACTGGCCCGGCAGGCTCGAACCGCCACGCTCACCGTGTCCGTACGTCCAGGCACGGAGATCCCTTCGACCCCACCCGCCACAGCGCACTCCGTCGACGAAGACGGGCAGCTCACGCTCGACCTGGAACCCGCGCAGATTCCGGCCGCGATCGAGTGGGTACTCCAGCTGGTCGCCACAGGTGCAGCGGACAGCTACGCGCTCGCCCCGGCATCACTCGAGACCCTCTACGAAGGGATCACCAATGGCCGTTGACGCTCTCACGACACCGACGCTCGCCGTGCCTCGCAAACGCGCCTGGCTGGTCAGCTGGTGGGGCCTTGTCCGGTGGAGCCTGACGCGCCACAAGTACCTGCTGCCGGCCTTCACCGCCGTGCAGGCACTGTTCGCCGTCGCGATCGTCTACGGCCTCGCGCTGATGATCCCCGACGTCGACCAAGAAGCTGCCCGTTACCTCTCTTCCGGCGCGTGGACGCTCGGGATCATCGCCGTCGGCTGCGTGCTCGCCCCGCAGATCATGAGCACCTCGAAGCAGGAAGGGCTCCTGGACTACCAGAAGACCCTCCCGGTGCCGCGCTCGGCGATCCTCCTCGCCGACGCCGTCGTCTGGAGCCTTGCAGCGCTGCCCGGGATCGCCATCGGCATGCTCGCCGCGTTCCTGCGCTTCGGCCTCGACATCCACATCGACCTGTTCACCATCGCCGCGATCCTCGGAGCACAGTTCACCGCGGTCAGCATCGGATATGCCATCGCGCTCTGGCTGCCCACCGGTGCAACCTCCCTCGCGACCCAGGTCATCATGATCGGCGGTCTGCTGTTCTCACCGATCACGTTCCCCGCCGAACGCCTCCCCGAATGGGCCGTCACCCTCCACCAGTTCCTCCCGTTCACACCCCTCGGCGACATCATCCGCGAAGCCACCTTCCACGCCGGCGAAAGCCAAGTTCTGAACATCATCGTCGTCGCCGCATGGGCAGGGGCGGCATATCTCGCCGCGTATCTCGCGCTGCGCAAGAGGCGGTAGCGATGACGACAACCCAACCGACCCTCCAGATCAGCCAACTCACCAAGACCATCGCCGGCCGGGAGATCCTCACGTCCTGCGACCTCGCGGTCACACCGGGCGAGATCTGCGCGATCATCGGACCCAACGGCGCGGGGAAGACGACTCTGTTCAAGACCATCGCCGGCCTGACGTTCCCCACCTCGGGAACCATCACGATCCTCGGGCACACGCTCTCGGACACCACCCGCGACGGCCTCCTGTCACGCATCGGCGCGACCATCGAAGCGCCCGAGTTCCACCCCGCCGCCACCGCGCGCACCGTCCTCGACCTGCACTTCGACCTTCTCGGGATCACCCCACCCGCACCCGTGGACGAGCTTCTCGAGCGGGTCGGCCTCACCGCCGCCGCCGATACGCCCGTCGCCTCGTTCTCCCTCGGCATGAAACAACGCCTCGCCCTGGCGCGCGCCATCGGGCACCGCCCCGAGCTTGTCGTGCTCGACGAACCAGCCAATGGCCTGGACCCGACCGGCATCGCCGACCTCCGCGAACTGCTCGCGTCCCTCGCGGAACACGGCACCGCCATCGTGATCGCCAGTCACATCCTCACCGAACTCGAACGCACCGCCCACACCGTCGCCGTCCTCACCGACGGACGACTCGGCCCAAAGAAAGACATCCGAACCGTCCTCGACAGCACCGACGGCGGACTCGAAGCCTTCTACCGAGACAGTGTCGCAGGAGGCTTCCGATGACCCGGCTCCTCCGGCTTGAACTCAACCGATACCGCCACACCTCGCTGTTTGTCTCGCTGACAGCCGCAGGCTCGCTCCTCGCGGCACTCTACTTCTTCGCCGTCGTCGGACGACTCGACGATAGCCCCGACAGCGCCATGCTCCGCAGCTACGAAGCCGTCATCCCACTCGCACTCACCGTCGCACTCTGCGTGCTCGTCGTCTACGGCTCCGTCATCTACGCCCGCCGCATCGTCGCCGACTACATCGGGAACCGCCGGATCGCCCTCTACAGCTATCCCGGCGGACGCGGCCCGCTCTTCCAGGCCAAGAACACCGCCTACGCCCTCGTCATCGCAGCGGCGAGCCTCGTCGGATACGGCGCCGCCGTCAGCGTATTCCTCCTCACCGAGTCCTTCACGCCCATCGTCAGCGACGTCCACGACGGCGCGCTCTGGCTGACCGCACTGCTCTCGACGAGCTGCGTTGTACTTCTCACTGTCAGCATCACCGCCATCGCAGGCGCGATCGGCATCTGGCGACGCTCCACGATCGCCACCATCGTCGCCGCGATCATCCTCATCGCACTCCTCGGCAACGCCGTCGCCGTCTCCCTCAACGGCACCCCCTGGCTCACCTGGCTCGCAACCGCCGCCAGCATCGCAATCGCCGTCGTCATGCTCGGCATCCAGACACGCAGAATCCGCGTCGACGAAGTCCTCGGAGCCTCTGGACCGATCTGCTGAGGTTTGTCAACGTCGTCAACTGTCGCCGCTATACCCGAGCCGGAGGTGCTGCTCAGCGACCATCGGGTCGGCGTGGAAGCGCCGCAGCAGGTCGACCCGCGAGCAATGATCAGAACCTGTGGATGGCTCTCGGCGGGGTGACGTGAAAGTGGCGTACCTCCCGAGCAAGAGCTGAAGCCCATACAAGTTCTGATCAGG
>RZYE01000551.1 GCA_009930425.1 Actinomycetota bacterium
GGCCCAGATCCTCGACCACGTGTGGGAGTACGACTTCATGGGCGAGGCCAACATCGTGGAGTCCTACATCTCCTACCTGCGCCGCAAGATCGACGCCGGTGACCTGCCACCCCTGATCCAGACCCGTCGCGGGGTCGGGTACATGCTCCGGTCCGAGAGCAGATGAGAACCCGCGTGCGGGAGGTCTCCCTGGCAGGCCGCCTGATGGTGGCCTTCGTGGCGCTGCTGTCGCTCGGCCTCGCCGTCGGCACGCTGGCGATGACCCTGGTCCTCCAGGTCCGCCTGCTCGCCCAGGTGGACACCCAGCTCCGTTCCTCCGCCTCCATCCTCGGCAACGCGGCCCTCGACGAGATCGCCGCGGGCAGCCGGGACCGGACCGCCCTGCCCTCGGACTACTACGTGGTGGTGAACGATCCGCTGCGCCGGGAACTCGAGCTGGTCCTGCCCTCCACCGTGGAGGAACACGGGCGCCCCGACCTCAGCGCCTACGACTTCTCGCCCACGACCCTCCCCGACGCCGTCGCCGCCACGGTCCCGGGCATCGACGGCGGTCCAGCGTGGCGCGTCATCACGATTCCGATCTTCCAGAGGTTCGCGGACACGCCCACCGTGGTCGGCTCGATGACCATCGGCCTCCCCTTGACCGCGGTCGCCCGCACGGTGCGCGGCTTCGTGAGCTGGGTGGTGCTCGTGGACGCCCTCCTCATCGTGCTGGGCGCACTGCTCGCCTGGGCGGTGGTCCAGCGGTCGCTGCGGCCACTGCGCGAGATCGAGGCGACGGCGGGAGCCATCGCCGCGGGCGACCTGTCCAAGCGCATCCCGCCCGGTCCCGCCACCACCGAGGTGGGCTCGCTGGCCAACTCCCTGAACGTGATGCTGGCGAAGATCGAGCACTCGTTCGCCGTCCAGCGGGCGTCGGAGGAGCGGATGCGCCGGTTCGTCTCCGACGCCTCCCACGAGCTGCGAACGCCGCTCGCGACGGTTCGCGGCTACGGCGAGCTGTACCGGATCGGGGGAATCCCCGACGAGCAGGTGCCCGGCGCGATGCGGCGCATCGAGTCCGAGGCGACGCGCATGTCCGGCCTCGTGACGGACCTCCTCCAGCTCGCCCGGCTCGACGAGGGCCGGCCGCTCTCCCTCGCGCCCGTCGATCTCACCCACCTCGCCGACGACGCCGCCTCCGACCTCCGCGTCCTCGACCCGGCCCGCACGGTCACCGTGGTGGGCCTCGACGGCCCCGACGCGAGGGCGACCACCGCCGTCGCCGACGAGGAGAAGGTGCGCCAGATCCTCGCCAACCTGACGGACAACGCGCTGCG
>RZYE01000552.1 GCA_009930425.1 Actinomycetota bacterium
GCCACGAACCTCCGGACGGCCGGGACGTTCTGCGACACGCGGCCCGCCCTCACCCCGGGCGGGGAGGTCTCCCTCACCCAGTACGTCCAGCGCGGCTTCGACTACGATCTCTCCTGCGCCGACCGGCCCTGAGCCGGCGGGCGCAGCGGCCCTCGCTGGCAGCCACGCCGGGTGGCCGGTGACAATGGCTGTCATGAGGTTCTTCTCCGACCCGGTACTCGAAGCGATGGCCACCCGGCGCTCGGTGTCGAAGGTGGGTCCCGAGACCCCCACCGACGAGGAACTCCTGACGCTCCTGGCGGCCGTCACGCCGGTCGCCGACCACAAGGCGTTGCGGCCCTGGCGTCTGATCATCCTCCGCGGGGACGACAGGAGGAGGCTCGGCGAGGCACTCGACGCGGCGGCAGGCCTGGTGCGCGAACCCGGGGACCACAACCCCAAGCCCTTCCGCGCCGAGCTGTTGATCGCGATCGTGGCCAGCCCGAAGGACCATCCACAGGTGCCGGAGTGGGAGCAGCACGCCACCGCCGCCGGGGCGGCCCACCTCCTCGAGCTGGCGCTGTGGCAGGCCGGCTGGGGCGTCATGTGGCGCACCGGGCTGCTGGCGAACAGTGCGCCGGTGCGCGCCGTGCACGGCCTCACCGAGCGGGAGCACCTGATGGGCTGGCTCTACGTGGGCAGCATCGCCGACTCGTACCGCCGGCGCCTCCTCGAGTCGAACCGGCCGGCACTGGACCCGCACCAGTTCCTGGGGCGGATGCCGGACGTCAGCGGCTGAGGGACGCGCCGACCCAGTCCACGACCGCGCCCGCGATCAGTTCCGCGACCTCGCCGGCACTCTCCCGCGCCACCTTCAACCGGGGGTCGAACGAGTGCGCGGCTCCTGGGACCGTCACCAGTTCCGACGGCGCCGCCCCCAGGTCCGCCAGCGCGGCCCTGATCTCGTCCGGGGTCCCGAGGGGGTCCCGCTCGCCCTGGATGACGAGGGCCCGGTCTGCGACCGGGGCCAGCTCCCGAACGCGGGACCTCTCCGGCTTCCCTGGTGGGTGCAGCGGAAAGGAGAGAGCCACCACCCCGAGAGCAGGTCCCCCGAAGCAGCGGCAGGCCACCCGGGCTCCCGCGCTGCGGCCGCCCACGACGAGGGGCACGCCGGGGAACGCCGTCGTCGTCCAGGCGAGGGCGGGACGCCACGCGGCGTCCAGGCTGGCCGGCGGCCCGGCCACCCGGCGGCCGGCCGTGCGCCACGGCTGCTCGAACCGGACCACGGCGATGCCCGCGTCCGGCAGCGCGGTGGCCAGGGCGGCGAGGTCGAAG
>RZYE01000553.1 GCA_009930425.1 Actinomycetota bacterium
ACCGACCCGTGGCTCGTCGTCGGGCTCGGCAACCCCACCGACCGCTACGCCCGCAACCGGCACAACGTCGGCCACATGGTGGTCGATCTGCTGGCGGCCAGGGCCGGCGCCCGCTGGACGTCGCACCGGAGCCGCACCCTCGTGGCCGAGGTGCGCGTCGGCGTCCTTCCCGGGGGCGTCCCGGGGCCGCGCGTGGTGCTCGCCAAGTCCACCGGGTACATGAACGTCACCGGTGGTCCCGTTGCCGCGCTCGCGCGGTCGCTCGGTATCGAGCCCGGCCGGATCCTCGTGATCCACGACGACCTGGACCTCCCCCTCGGTACTCTCCGGCTCAAGGTGGGCGGGGGAGAGGGGGGCCACAACGGGCTGAAGTCGACCACCCAGCACCTGGGCACGCGTGATTACGTCCGTCTCCGGCTCGGGATCGGCCGGCCGCCCGGTCAGATGGACCCCGCCGACTACGTGCTCCGCGATTTCGCCAAGGTCGAGCAACCAGAGATCGCGGTGGTGCTGGAGGAGGCCGCGGACGCCGTCGTCGATGTGGTCGTCAACGGCTTCGACAAGGCTCAGATGGTGCTCCACACCGACAGGTCGCGGCCCACATGAGCATGGGCATGGGCGGCGCCGGCCGCGGGGGGTTCGCGTCCTCGTTCCGGAAGGACGCGAGCGTCGTCGACCACCGGCTGAAGCCCGGCACCACGCGGCGGGTGGCGGGGTATGCGAAGCCGTTCCTCGGGCAGATCGTCGCGTTCCTCGCCCTGACCGTGCTGTCCTCGCTGCTGGTCGTGGCCACCCCGCTGCTGCTGCAGCGGATCATCGATGACGGCGTCGCGAACGCCGACACCCGGCTCGTCATGATCCTCGCGGGGCTGGTGGCGGTGGTCGCCCTGGTGGAGGCGATCCTGGGGCTGGTGGAGCGGTGGTTCTCCGCCCGCATCGGCGAGGGCCTGATCTACGACCTGCGCACCGACGTGTTCGACCACGTTCAGCAGCAGTCCATCGCCTTCTTCACGCGCACCCAGACCGGCTCGCTGGTGACCCGGTTGAACACGGACGTGATCGGCGCGCAGCAGGCCTTCACCTCCACCCTCGCCTCGCTCGTCTCGAACGTGGTCACCCTGGTGGCGGTGCTCGCGACCATGCTGGCGCTGTCATGGCAAATCACCGTGGTGGCCCTGCTCGTGGTGCCCCTCATCCTGCTGCCGGCGCGCCGGGTGGGGCGGCGGCTCGCGGGCTACCGCCGCCAGGCGATGGCCCGGAACGCCGAACTCGGCAACCGGATGACCGAGCGGTTCAACGTGGCCGGGGCCATG
>RZYE01000554.1 GCA_009930425.1 Actinomycetota bacterium
CGTCCTGATCCGGGAGCTGAACCCCGTCGAGCAGGTCCTCGCCCACGGCTCCCCCACCGAGCGCCAGCACCCCGAGGACCCCGAACCGGACGACCTCGACCTCTTCGTCCCGTTCCTCGAGGGACCGGACGGGTACGAGCTCATGCAGGAGCTTCCCCGCATCCCCTGACCACGGACCTTCGCCGCGCTGTGGCATCACCGCAGTGTGACCGACCCCACACCGGGTGTCCCCCATCTGCCGGGTTTGCGATGCGGTGTCACCTCGTGCGCCTACCATGGTTGCTGGGGAGGAACGCCTTGGCCTGCCCTCCCCTGCTATCCCGTCGCGATCCGACGGCCAGCAACCAGACGAGGAGGTCCGGTCATGGCGCGTTCGATGTATGCCGGGATCGTCGACGTCCTCGGCGCCGAGATCGCCGGGGGCACGTTGTCCGCCGGCTCCGTGGTGAGCCTCGCCTCGCTGGAGGAACGCTTCGAGGTCTCCCGGACCGTCGCCCGTGAGGCCATGCGGTCCCTGGAGTCCAAGGGAATGATCGAGGCGCGGCGCCGGGTCGGCCTCATCGTCGCCGACGCCGCCCGCTGGCGGGTCCTCGACCCCCAGGTCATCGGGTGGCGGCTTGCCGGGCCCGGCCGCGACGACCAGCTCCGATCGCTCACCGCCCTGCGCATCGCCGTCGAGCCGACTGCGGCACGGCTCGGCGCAATGAAGAGGACCGATCAGCAGCGAATCATCCTCCTGGAACTCTCGCAACGGCTGTGGCAGCTCACCCGGGACGGGCTGGCCAACACCCAGGCGTTCCGCGATGCCGATGCAGGGTTCCACACCACGTTGCTGGAGGCCTCGCGCAACGAGATGTTCATCGCACTCGCCCCTGCCCTGGTGGCGGTTGCCTCCCACCCGTCACGCACCGTCACGGCCGAGCGCATCGAACGCTCACTGACATGCCACGAGGCCATCGCCCGAGCCATCGCGGCCGGCGACGCCGACGCGGCGGAGGCGCAGTGCCGTCAGCTCGTCACGATGGTGCGAGACCACCTCGGCGTCGAGTGACGACGGCGGCCGACGCGCCAACCGCGCCGGCCGCCGTCACGTCGGACCACTCAGGCCAGTTCCGCCGCCAATTCGTTGACTCGCGCCACCAGGGCCGGGTTGGCCGCGAGGTCGGCATCGAGCCAGCCGACCACGTTGTCGACGGTCGAGGGAAGGTCCTCCCCCACGAGGGCGAGCACGGTGTCCGCCTGGGCGTCCTTCACCGGCGCGCCGTTGCCGCGAAGGTGCTGGATCCAGGCCGCGATCGCGCGGAGGGG
>RZYE01000555.1 GCA_009930425.1 Actinomycetota bacterium
CGGTCTGGATCCGGCTGCGCTCACCGAGTTCGGTCACCTGCTGGAGACCTTCGTGGTCGGGGAGGTTCGCAAGCAGGCGTCCTGGTTGGACGAGCCCGTTACGTTGGGACACTGGCGCACGAGCGACGGTGCGGAGGTCGATCTCGTGATCGAGTACGACGACGGCACCGTGATCGCGTTTGAGGTGAAGGCCAACGAGCGGGCCACCGCTCCAGACTTCCGTGGTCTCACCCAACTCCGCGCCGCGCTCGGAGAACGGTTCGCAGCCGGGATCATCCTGACCACGGGGACCCGCTCCTTCACCTACGCCGACCGCCTCCACGTCATGCCCATCGACCGTCTGTGGACACCGCTCACACTGCAGCCCGTTCCTGAATCGCTGCCGATCTCCTGAGAGTGGCGTTCCGCCCGGATGGGCGGCACACGTCGGTTCTCGTCCGGGTCGTTCGCCTCAGGCAAAAGGAAACGGCGATCCCGCTACTCCGCGCTGCGCCGTGCCGCGAGCACGTCCACGGCACCGAGGTACCCGGCCATCATCGACCTCGCCACGTCCTCCACCACGTCGTCCGGCGGCAGGAACTCCATGTCGTGCAGGGTGGGCAGGCCGTGGCCCGGCCGCTCGTACACGCCCACGAAGCTCATCAGGGTGGCCGCCTGCTCGCCGTAGAAGGAGAAGTCGTCCGACCCCAGGGAGCGCATCGGCACGGCAATCCCGAGCCCCAACTCGGTCAGCCACCGTTCCGACGCCTCCACCACGTCGGGATCGTTCTCCAGCACCGGCTCGCCCGCCACGACGGTGAGCTCCCCGCTCACCCCGTACGCCCGCGCCGTCGACTCCACCAGCACCCGGACGGCCTCCTGCACCAGCCGGCGGTCCTCCCGCCCCATGGTGCGCAGTGTCGCCAGCAGGACGCCCTCCGAGGGGAGCACATTCGCCGCGCCGTGGCCGATGTGGAGCGAGCCGACGCTGATCACCGCCGGGTCCATGGGGGAGACCGTCCGGCGGACCATCTCCGGTAGGCCCAGCGCGATCTGGGCGAGCGCTGCCACGGGGTCGGCAGCCCGGTGCGGGTAGGCCCCGTGGCCCCCGGTGCCCCGGACGGTGATGTGGAGTTCGTCCGACGCCGCGTTAACGGGGCCGGCCCCGGCCGCCACGTGGCCCCGGGGGACGTCGTGATGCACGTGGGCGCCGACGACGACCCTGACCCCCTGGGCGGTCAGGACCCCGGCCCGTGCGATGTCCTCCGCGCCGGACGGGTACTTCTCCTCCCGTGGCTGGAGCAGCAGCACGAGCCCGGCCGGCAGGT
>RZYE01000556.1 GCA_009930425.1 Actinomycetota bacterium
GCTCGCCGCCGCCCGCGCGGAACTCGAGTCCGCCAAGGCGGGCATCGACCAGGCGACATCCGCCCTGATCACCGACCTTCAGGAACGAATCGATGACCTGAATCGCCAGCTCGACGAGCTCACCGAGCGCCTCGAGCAGGACGCGGATGAGGCGGCGGAGGAGACAACCGGTTAAAGGAGTCCGCCCCGAACGCGCGCCATCACGGCGATGAACTGCGCCGTCTCCTCGGTGTCCTGGAAGGACGTGTTGACGATGGCGTCGTAGGCCTCGATGTCCCTCGGGTCCCA
The DNA here is from genome assembly GCA_009930425.1 of Actinomycetota bacterium. GTDB lineage: Bacteria > Actinomycetota > Actinomycetes > Actinomycetales > Actinomycetaceae > UBA1383. The sequence goes on from RZYE01000556.1 coordinate 289, forward strand.
CTGGAAGGCCTCGAGGGACATCCGGACTCGCACGTCGTCCTCGAGTTCCTGCCGCTTGACGGCCTCGCCGAAGGGGATCCCGGCGAGCTCGGCCGCCCGCCTCGCGCGTCTCTCCGCGATGCCGTCGAGCTTCACGTGCAGGGTGTTGGGACGGTCCCGCAGGATGAACGCCCCGTTGCGGCCCTGGATGACGCCGCCGGCCCTGGCGCTCTCCTCCACTGCCGCCGCGCTCCGGCGCGCCAGGTCCGCTGTCACCCTCGTCCGATCCGAAGCAGCGAGCTCTGCGATCTCGTCCGAGGAGAGCCCCTGCCCGTGCACGGGGATGCCGAGGATCTCGCCGACCCGCGTGGCCACCGCCTCCATGTTCGAGCCGTAGGTCTCCCACAGGGTGATGACCAGTGAATCCGTGGTGGGCATGCTCAACTCCTCGATCGGACGGTGGACGTGTCAGGGCACCCGGACCCTGGCGAGGCCGGCGATGATCTGGGCCGTCTCCTCGGTGTCCTGGAAGGTGGTGTTCAGGATGACGTCGTACAGCTCGATGTCCCGCGGGTCGCACCCGAAGGAGAGGAGCGAGGTCTCCACCCTGATCTCGTCCTCGACGCGCTGCCGCCGGGCGGCGCGGCTCAGGGGGATGCCGGTGAGCTTGGCGGCCCGCTCGACTCGCTTCTCCGCGATGCCGTCGAGCTTGACGTGCAGGGTGTTCGGGCGGTCTCGCAGGATGAAGGCGCCGTTGCGGCCCTGGATGATCCCACCCTCAGCGGCGTGGGACTCGACGAACTCGAGGCACTGGCGCGCGTGCTCCTTGCCCGCGGCCTCGATCTCGTGATCGGCCATCCCGGCCGGGGTGGCACCCGTCGACAGTCTGTGGGTCAGCTTGGCAGCGCGCCCGGACCTGTCCTCGGCGGCCACCTGCTCGATGTCCTCGGAGGAGAACGCCTGGGCGTGGACCGGGATCCCGAGGATCTCCCCGACCCGTGCCGCCACGGGTTCCATGTTGGACCCGTAGGTCTCCCACA
>RZYE01000557.1 GCA_009930425.1 Actinomycetota bacterium
CAGGCACGGGAGTCCGCCCAGGTGAGGATTTCGGTGAGGGGGTTCAGGTCGCGGTCCAGGCCAAGGAGGCCGTGCATGGCCGTACTGATGGAGATCCCGGCGATGCGGGCGGCGTCCACGCGTGCGACGGCGTCGGCCATCGCCTCGAGCACCCCGCGCGCAACGGCGTGCGGATCCTGCACGTGCCAGCCCGGCACGGGGTTCAGCAGCGGGTATTCCCGGGAGGCGGTCAGGCGGAGCACGCCGTCGAGGGAGAACAGGGACGCCTTCGCCGCCGTGGTGCCGACGTCCAGTCCGAGGATGATGTCACTGGGTGCGCCCACCGGGGCTCCTTCCGCCACGCTGCTGTTCCCAGCAGGCTACGGGCCCGGTTGCCTGGCGTCCCGGGGTTCCACGGAAGTTGCCGCTCAGTGGTTGCGCTGGTCAGCCGACCGAGGCGAGCGCGAACGGAAGCACGGCCCGTGCGCCGGCCCGGAGCAGGATCCGCCCCGCCACGGTCATCGTCCAGCGAGAGTCCACGATGTCGTCGATGAGCAACACGGGACCGGCCAGCTCGGACAGGCGCCGCGCCATCGCCGCCGGCACCGCGAAGCGGCCCCACACGTCCCGCACCCGGAACGCGCTGTTGGTCGAGCCGACGGGCTCGGCGGTTCCCATCAGGTCGAGCGGCCCGAGCAGTTCGAGCCGCCCGGCGGTCGCGATCCCGGTGGCGAGCGACTCCACGAGCCGGGGCCGGCTGGCGCTCGGCACCCAGGCGACGGCACCCGGCCGTTCCGCCCAGTCCCACTCCTTCAGCACCCGCAGGCAGGCGCGGGCGAGTTCCGGCGGCACCTCGCCATCGACCCGGCGTCCCTCAGTATCGGGGGCAAAGAGCTCCCGCAGCGGCCCGCCCCAGCCGAGGTCGGAGAGCCGGGCGACCACCCGCCCCTCGGTCACCTGATCCTCCGCCGCGATCCGGCCCCGCACCGGCTTGCCGTCAACCGTGATGCCGAGGCGGTCGAGGCCGGTGGGCCACAGCGAGCGCGGCGCGATCGGCACGCCCACGCGGTCCAGGGACTCGCGGGCCGCCTGGGTGGTGGGCAGCGTGATGTCGGTGGGGTACCACGCTCCGGCGCAGGCGTCGCAGCGGCCGCACGGGGCGGCGTGCGGGTCGTCCAACTCGGCGGTGAGGTGGGCCATCCGGCAGGTGTCGAGGTGCTGGTAGGTCAGCATCGAGTCCTGCTCGGCCACGCGCGCCGCGGCGATGCGCTCGTAGCGCTCGGCGTCGTAGGTCCACGGCCGGCCGGTACCGATCCAGCCA
>RZYE01000558.1 GCA_009930425.1 Actinomycetota bacterium
GCGGACGAGACGATCCGAACCTGGCGGCCGGAACTCGGTGAGGTCACGGGTGCGGTGATCCACCACACCGCGGGCCGCAACGACTACACGGCGGAGGATGTACCGGCCATCATCCGGGGCATCTACTACTACCATGCGGTCGGCCGTGAGTGGGGAGACATCGGGTACAACGCCGTGGTCGACAAGTTCGGGCGGATCTGGGAGGGCCGTTTCGGTGGAATCACCCACCCGGTCATCGGAGCACATGCCAAGGGTGTGAACTCGACCACGTTCGGCATCTCCCTCATGGGTGACTACACCGAGGAGGAGGTTCCGGACGTCGCCATGCGGGCCATGGCACAGATGACCGCGTGGAAGTTCGCGATCCACGGGATCACACCTGAGGGAGCTGCGGTGGGGCTCGAGGGAGAGGAACTACCGGAACGGGTGATCGGACATCGGGACGTGGCCCTGACGGCCTGTCCGGGTGACGCGTTCTACCCGCGGATGGACGAGTTGCGCGGACTCGTGGCGGATCTCTACGCGACCATGCCGGCGTACGCGCAACCTGATCCACACTCTGTGCGTCTGGCGGGGCCGGATCGGTTCGCCACCTCGGCAGCGACGTCCCAGTGGATCTTCCGCAGTCCTGAGGTGGTGTACGTGGCCACCGGTTTCGAGTACGCCGACGCCCTCGCCGCGTCTCCCGCCGCAGCGCTCACGGGTTCGCCCGTCCTGCTCGTCCGTCCCGACGGGGTTCCTGAAGCCGTGGCCGCAGAGCTCGAACGCATGCAGCCCGCCACCATCAGGGTCCTCGGTGGAGCGGCGGCCGTCTCCGGCGTGGCCCTCGCCGAACTCGGCGAGCTTGCCGAGACTGTCGAGGTCGTCGCGGGCGTCGACCGCTACGAGACCGCGGCGCTCATGAGCCTCCAATCCTGGGAGGAGGGCGCCGAAACCGTGTACCTCGCGTCTGGCCAGTCGGCGCCCGACGCCCTGGGCGCGGCAGCGGCGGCGGCGGAGGAGACAGCACCCCTTCTCCTTGTCAAGAAGGATGGCCTGGCTGAGGCGACAGTGGCCGAACTCGAACGGCTGGCACCGAACCGCGTTGTCGTGGTTGGCGGAGAGGTCGCGGTCGGGGACGGCGTACTCGCCGAGATCTCCGAACTCCTTCCGGGGGCCACGCTCGAGCGGGTTGGGGGCGTGGACCGGTACGCGACGCCGGCCCTGCTGGTGGAGCGGTTGTGGGACAGCACGAGTGGGGTGTTCCACGCCACAGGAGTCACGTGGCCGGACGCTCTGAGCGCGAGTTCTGCGGCGG
>RZYE01000559.1 GCA_009930425.1 Actinomycetota bacterium
CGGCCACGGCTCGCCCAGCTCGCGGCGCACCACCGCGAGCCGACGCCGCAGGGCGTCCGCCGCCGTCGACCACCCGATCGCGGCAAGGCCCTCCTCCGCAAGGGCGCGTGCCACGGCCGCCCGCCCCTCCGCGCGGCCCGGGCGTACCGGCGTGGAGCTGAGCGTGATCGCGCCGAGTCGGCGCTCCCGCCGCGCCAGGACACGGCCACCCTCGAACCGGGCCTCGACGCGATCGGTGATCAGGTGTGCTGCCGCGTTCGCCGCATCCTCCGCGTCCAGCGCCGCGGCCGAACGGATCACTGCCCCCGTGCCCGCTGCATCCCGCCCGGACGCCCGCGTCACCTCCGCGACCGCGAGCCACTCGTGGCCTGCGAGCGGACTCCCGGCGGGCAGCCCGGCCGCCGTTCCGGAGGCGAGCAGGTAGGACGATCCGCCGGGAACGCGCCGGGCCACCCGGTCCGGGTACGCGAGCGCCACAACGTCTCCCAGCGCATCGACGACGCCGCCGCTCACCTCCCCCGCCCGGGTGCGCTCCCGGCGCCCAGCCTCCCGCCGGGCGACGCCTTCCAGCCGCCGGACCTCCTCGCGCCACCGCCGCGCACGGGTATCGCGCCCGGAGCGCAGCTCGGCCAGGAGCCGCCCGAGGTCCGCGCCTGGTGCCCGCCAGTCCCCCGCCACCAGGGCGACCGCCTCCGCCGCCGTCCGGACCCCCACCGCCTCCGACCCATCCAGCAACGCGCGGGCCAGCCGGGGATCGGCCGGGACGCGCGCCAGGGTGCGGCCGAGGGGGGTGGCGAGGCCGGCGTCGTCGACGGCGCCGAGATCCCGCAACACCTCGACCGCGTCCGCGAGCGCCCGCGCCGGGGGTGGGTCCGGCAGGGCGAGCCCGCGACCGCCCGGCGTACCCCAGCAGGCCAGTACGAGCGCGGCGCCGGTCAGGTCCGCGACGGCGATCTCCGGCATCGCGTGCGCTGGGGCCGCGGCGTGGGCGCGCTGGTCGTAGCAGCGGACCACGGTGCCGGGACCGAGCCGGGCCGCGCGGCCAGCACGCTGGTCCGCCGACGCCTTCGAGACCGAGACCGTGACGAGACCGGTCATGCCCCGCGCGGCGTCGCGGCGGGGTTCGCGGGCCAGCCCGGAGTCCACCACCAGCCGGACGCCCGGAACCGTGAGCGAGGATTCCGCGAGCGCGGTCGAGACCACGATCCGCGGTGGCCCGCCGGGCTCGCGGCCGGACACCGCCCGGTCCTGTTCCCGCGCGTCCACCTGGCCGTGGAGCTCGAGCACCTCGGTGGT
>RZYE01000560.1 GCA_009930425.1 Actinomycetota bacterium
GAGCCGTTCGTAGACCACCGGGTCCGGCTCCACCCAGTGCCGCGGGGTCTCCTCCTCCCAGAAGTCCCCGCCCATCTCGGCGAACGCCTGCTTGGCGTAGAGGATCGTGTCGTGCTTCAGCTCGGCGTAGGACCCGAGCCCGGACTGGAGGGTCTTCGTTGCCCACGCCTCGGAGCGCTGGTGGTCCGGGAAGGCCGTGCCCCGCTCGGCGAAGCTCGCGGCGATGGCATACAGCCACGCGTCGTAGACCGTGTTGCCCCACTCCCCCACCGGACGGTCCGCAACCGCGGCCGTCAGGGCGGCAAGCTGATCGTCGTAGCCTGTGAACTCGCCGGCGCCGGACGCGGCCTGCACCTCAGCAGCGAGCGGCGAGCCGAGGACGGCCGCGACGTCCACCGCGGACGGCAGGGGCCGCAGGTTCCCCTCCGAGTCCGCCCCGACGTTCGGGGGCAGGAGTTGGTCCAGGATCCAGCCGTCGAGGACGAACCTCGTGCCCATCAGCAGGACGGAGGCGCGGTCGGGGTTGATGCGCACCTCCCGCGTGGCCTCCAGCTGCTCGACGACGGCGGAGAGCGCCTCGTCCCCGGCGAGCGCCGTGGGGTCGTCGAGCCAGGTGGGTTCCACGGCGGCGGCGGCGTCGGCGAACTCCTGGGGACGGTAGTCGTCGGCCGTGCCGACGAGGAACGCCGTCGGCTCGTGGATGGTCTCCCACAGGGCGAGCAGGTCCGGGTCGGCGACCAGCGGACGGGAGGCGAGCAGGGCGAGCCGCATCGGATCGAAGGTGGCCTCACCGGACGGCGCGCCGATCGTGCCGGGGAGGCAGAAACCGAGCTGGCCGAGCACGGACATCCCGAGGAAGTAGCGGGTCAGGTCCTCGGTGCGGGTGTAGTGGCCGCGCGGCGTGAACATCGAGTAGGCCACCGGGCAGCCGGTGATCGGCGAGGTGGCGATGGACGTTCCCTGCGCATCGATGAGGCCCTTCTCCTCCGCGGCGAGGGGACCCAGCTCGACGTCGAGGCCGAGCATCGCGGCTGCTACCTGGTGCAGCTGGACCACGCGCTCGGCCTCCTCCTCGAGCGGCGTCCCGCCCAGCTCGATGGCCTGGTCGTAGGCACCCTCGAGCAGGCCGCCCACCAGTTCCTCCAGCACCGGGAGGAGGGTCTCCTGCTCCACGTCGCGCAGCACCTTGTCGAAAACGAGGTGCCACACGTGGTACGCGGCGTCCGTGGTGACGTAGTTCGGGATCTCGCTGTAGAGGTTGTCGTCGTAGGCGAAGTGCAGCTGCCGGTACTCC
>RZYE01000111.1 GCA_009930425.1 Actinomycetota bacterium
GGGAAGGGGCAGGTGGGTGGTCATTCGATCACGATCCTCTTGAAGAGTTCGGCCAGCCGGCCCTCCGGGAGTCCGGCCTGCGCGGCCGAATCGGCTCCCCAGGACCGGATCAGGTCCTCCAGCCCGTGCATGTGGCCGGTCTGTGACTCGTGGGCGCGGAGCGCGGCGAGCTTGCGGTCCAGCACGTCCGTGATGTCCACCGCGTGGTTCGGCCACGGGTGCGCCATCATCCAGATCTCCGGGACGCGGAAGGCGGTCAGTCCCTCGTCCCGCACCAGTTCGGGCCACGCGTGCGGGTTCTCGGACGCCGGGTAGATGGCCCGGATGGTGGCCTCCCCGGCGGCGAGGTGGTCGGGGTGCGAGGCGTGGAGCCTGTCGTACCACCGCTCCGGCGACTGGTGGAGCACGCGGTGCGGCCGCACCTGCCGGATGATCCTCACGAGGTCCCGCTGCAGCTCCCACGTGGGGGCGAGCCAGCCGTCCCGGTGGCCGTCGAGGAACCGCACGTCAGTGATCCCGATGATCGCGGCCGCCGCCCGCTGCTCCCGCTCCCGGATCCCGGTCATCGCGGCGATGTCCGCGTCCGCGAGCCCACCCTGGTCCCCGCGGGTGCACACCACGAGCGTCACCTCGTCGCCCTCGTCCACCCAGGTGGCCAGCGTCCCGCCCGCACCGAAGTCGGCGTCGTCCGGGTGGGCCATGACGGCGAGGGCCCGCGCGCCCTCGGGGGCGCCCGGGGGCATCGTCAGCGCTTCCCGCCGCCGAGCAGCCCGCCGAGCACGGACCCGAGCAGGTCCTCCACGCCGCCACCCCGGGGCGCCGACTGCCCGGAGGTGCGCGACGGCGCCGCTCCACCGCCCAGCATGTCGGCGAGGATGTCGTTGATGTCCACGCCGGCGGGCGGGGTGGGGCCGGCCGTCGGGCCCGGCCTCCCGGAGGACGGCGACGACGACGGCGCGGCGCCCGCGTCCGGTCGCGCACCCCCGCCGAGGATCCCGCCGAGCAGGTCACCCAGTCCACCGCCGCCGGACTGCTGCGATGTGCCCCCGCCGAGGATCCCGCCGAGCAGGTCACCGAGCCCGCCACCGCCGGACTGCTGCGGGGCGGCCTGCGACTGACCGGCGCTCCCGAGCACGTTCTTCGTGATCCAGGAGAGCACGATGGGCGCGAGGATCGGCAGCAGCTTGCTGAACAGGTCGGAACTCACGCCTTGGCTGGCGCCCAGCCGGGCCGTCACGTCATTGGACGCCGGGCCGAACACGTTGCGCACCACCTTCTCGCCGTCGGCGCGGTCGACGTCCCGCAGGTCCACCCCGCCCTCGACCACGCTCGGATCGTGCTGGGACAAGGCGCCCACCAGGGACGCCTTGCCGGCGGGGTCGGAGGCGTTGGCCCGCATCCCGCCGAGGAGCGCGGGGATCGCTGCCGCTGAGGCGGTCCGCGCGGTCTCCCGGTCGGTGCCGAGCTCCCGCGCGATGTCGTCCAGCGGGAGGGAGGAGAGGAGGTCGGTGTAGTCCGCCATGGCTGGATTCCTTCCGGGGAGGTGACGTGGATCTCAGTCGATCGTAGTGCCCACCGCCTCGCGCGGCGCGGGGGCCGGGAGTGCCGCCTGCCAGCGCCGCACCACCCCGAGGGCGATCAGCGCCTGGGCGGCGAGGAGGGTGAGGGCGATCCAGAAGGCGAGTCCGGGCTTGTCCCACCCGGGGGTGAAGCGGTGCATGACGGCGAGGGTCGCGGAGACGAAGTAGAGGGCACCGCCGAAGCCGGCGGAGAGCCCGAGCGCCGAGGCGAGGATCGCCGTCGCCGCCACGAGGACGCCGTAGGCCAGGAGCGCCCAGAACCACGGCCCGGAACCCTCGCGGACCGCGAACACCCCCACGGTGAAGAGGATCCCGTAGCCGATGAGCCAGCGGGGCGAGGTGCGGACCAGCGAGGCGCGCCACAGCCCCCAGAAGGCGGCCACGTAGCAGGCCTGCGTGAGGGTGAGGAGCCCGAGGAGGGCGAGGAACCCGGCCGGACCGTCGAGGAGGTCGCCGGCGATGGTGGCGAGGAAGGTGAGGGAGAACGCCCCCATCACGAGGATGACGGGCCGGGGGCGGGGCGGGTTGGTCGAGACGAGCACCAGCTCGGCCAGGAGGGGTGCGGCGAACCAGCTGGCCACGTCGGCCAGGGGGGAGTGGAAGATCTCCGCCACCACCGCCACCACGGCCACCACCAGGTAGGCCGCGAGCAGGGCTCGGGCGGAGTTGCGGCGCGGCAGCACCGCTCGATCATAGGACGGAGATCACCTGGACCGCGACGATCTTGGCGATGATCCCCAGTGCGAACAGCGCCGCGTAGCCGGCCTCGATGCGCTCGTCCGTGACGCGCCCGGTCGCGTACGCGAGGACCGCCGGCTGGCCGATCAGCCCGGCGAACGCGCCGGCGGACCGGGGGGCCGAGAGCCCGAGCAACCGGGCCCCCGCGAGGAAGAGTCCCGCGGTCCCGGCCACCACCGCGGCGGCGGTCAGGGCCACGCGCAACCCGGTCACCGTGAAGGCCTGGGAGGCGAAGGCATCACCGGACGCGAGGCCCACGGTCGCGAGGAAGAGCAGGAGCCCGAGTTGCCGGGTGGTGAGGTTGGCGGCCATCGGGAGCTCCCACGCGATCGGCCCGGTCCGGTGGATCGCACCGAGCGCCATGCCCACCACCAGTGGTCCCGCTGCCGGTCCGAGGGAGAACTCCATCCCGCCGGGGAACGGCACCGTCACCGCGCCGAGCAGCAGCCCGAGCGTCATGCCGACGCCCAGCGCCAGGGCGTCCACCTCGGAGACCTTGCGCTCGGAGTCCCCGAAGAAGTCGGAGACGGCCTCCATCTCGCTGCGTGGCACCACGGCCAGCACGCGGTCGCCGAGTTGGAGGACCAGGTCGTCCCGGCCGAGGAGGTCGATGTCGCCGCGGCGCACCCGGGTCACCACCCCACCGAACCGGCTCGGGAGGTTCAGTTCGGCCACGGTGTGCCCCGCGAGGTCGGTGCGGGAGACCACGAAGCGGCGGAAGTCCACCGCGCTGCGGTCATGGGTGAGTTCCTCCTCCAGGCGGTGCCCGAGGAACTCGACCGCCGGCTCCACGCTGCTCGGTGCGCCCACGAGCAGCACCTCGTCGCCGGGCTGGAGGTCCTCGCCAGGCGAGACCACCCTGGTCCGTCCACCGCGCTGCAGGTAGGACATCCGGATCTCCTGGGCGCCCCAGCCCGGCACCTCCCGCACGGCGACGCACCGCTCCACCCGGGTCGAGACCGCCGCGATGCCCTCGCTCGCCAGCGATGGCGTGTCCCGCGTTCCCGGCCAGCGACGCCCCACCACCATCGCGATCGCAAGGATCGACAAGGTCACGCCCACCGGGTAGCCGAGGGAGTACCCGACGGCGGCGTCGGGACTGCCGGTCGCCGTCGTCGCCGCCGCGAGGGCCGGCGTCGAGGTCAGGGCGCCCGCGAACGTGCCAGCGATCAGGCCGGTCCCCAGCCCGAACGCCGTCCCGACGGCGGCCGTGAGTGCCGCCGCCACCGCGAGGACCGCCACGGCGAGCCCCATCAGGGGGAGCTGGCGGCGCAGGTCGGCGAAGAAGGTGGCGCCGGCCCCGATCCCGACCGTGTAGACGAACAGCGCGAGGCCGAGCGTCTGCACGAGCCCGAGCCCCTCCCCGAGCGCCGGGTCGAGCGAGCCGATCGCGAGCCCCACGAACAGCGCGCCGGCGGCGCCGAAGCGGAGCGGTCCGAACGGCACCGCGCCGAGGGCTGCGCCCAGCGCGAGCACCAGCATGATGGTGAGCAGGGGCGAGGAGGTGAGCAGGGCGAGCATGGGATCCTTCGGACCGCGGACGGGCAGGACTCAGGCTATCCGCCCGGGGCGGTGGACGGCTGCGGGACGGTGCCCCGGCCCTGTCTCGCCGGGGAGTCCACCCGGCGCGACCGCCCGCCGCGACCGGACCAACCGGCTCGTATACCATAGTGGGTATATGAGTCGCCGAGTCCGCCGCCGGGTTCAGCCCGACATCCCCTCGAATGTCCCATGGCGCGCCTGCGCGATGGGACAATTGGGGTAACCGTCAGGAAGAAGTCATGAAACGCACCTTCACCGTCACCGCCGCCCTGGCCCTCGCCGCTGCCCTCGCAGGATGCACCTCCACCGTCCCCACCGAGCAGCCGACCACCACCCAGGCCACCTCCACCGCGGACGCCGGCTCCACCGCCACGTCCGAGCCCGGGCCTGCGGACGTGGCCATCACGGACCCGTGGGTGAAGGCCACGGACACCGAGATGACCGGCGCCTTCGGAATCCTCGAGAACAACACGGACTCGCCGATCCACGTGGTGGCCGTCACCTCCTCCGTCACCGACCGCAACGAACTCCACGAGATGGTCATGCAGGACGGTGCCATGGTGATGGTCGAGATGGAGGACGGCTTCACCATCGAGCCCGGCACCGAGTTCGTGCTCGAGCCGGGCGGCAACCACCTCATGCTGATGGACCTGCCCACCCCGATCGAGGCGGGCGAGAACGTCGAGATGACGCTGGAGTTCGAGGACGGCAGCACGTTCTCCTGGATCGCACCGGCCCGCACCTTCGCCGGCGCCAACGAGGAGTACGTCGAGGAGGGCATGGAGGCGACCCCCACCCCCTGATGGACGAGACCGCCCGCACCGAGCAGCCGCCCACCCCGCGCGGGGTGCGGCGGCGCGACGTGCTGGTCGGCGGCGGAGGGGCGGCCCTCGGAGCGCTCGCCACGTGGGCGGGCCTCCGGGTGGACGCGCCCGCGGACTCCGGTGCGGCGCCGTCGGACGCGGCGCCGGACGGGGGGACGACGGCGCCGGCGGTGTACCGCGGCGACCTCACCGAGCCGTGGCAGGGCGAGCACCAGGCCGGGATCGTCACGCCGCCACAGGGGTTCGCCACCCTGACGGCGTACGACCTGCGGGACGGCGTGGATGCCCTCCGCCTGGAGCGGCTGATGCGCATCTGGACGGACGACGTCTCGCGGCTCGCCGAGGGCCGGCCGGGACTGACGGACACCGAGCCCGAGCTCGCGGCACACCCGGCGCGGCTCACGATCACCGTGGGCCTCGGGCCGGGGGCGTTCGACAGGACGGGGCTGGAGGCGCAGCGGCCCGCGTGGCTCGCGCAGCTCCCGCCGTACCCGATCGACGCGCTGGAGGACGCCTGGACCGGTGGCGACCTCATGGTCCAGGTCTGTGGCGAGGACCCGTCCACGGTGGCCCACGCCGCCCGCTACCTCGCGAAGGAGGCCGCGGACCTCGCGTCCGTCCGCTGGGCACAGCACGGGTTCCGCAACGCCGCTGGCCAGGTGCCGGCCTCCCTGACGTTCCGCAACCAGTTCGGCCAGCTCGACGGCTCCTCCAACCTCCAGGGCGAGGAGGGCGAGCACGTGTGGATCACGGATCCGGACGCGCCCGCATGGTTGCGCGGCGGGACCACGATGGTGGTGCGCCGCATCCACATGAACCTCGACAAGTGGGACGAGCTGGACCGGGTGGGCCGCGAGGTGATCGTGGGCCGGCGGCTCGGGGACGGCGCCCCCCTCACCGGCGGGGACGAGTTCACCTCGCCGGACCTCGCGGCCGTCAACGAGCTCGGCTTCCCCGCGATCGACGCCGCCGCCCACATCCGCCGCGCCCGCACCGACGACCCCACCCAGCGCATCCTCCGGCGGCCCTACTCCTACGAGGCGGCGCCGTCCGTGATCCCCTCGGACACCGGGCAGATCTTCATCGCCTTCCAGGCGGACCTGGAGCACCAGTTCCTTCCCGTCCAGGCCCGGCTGGCCGAACTGGACCTGCTGAACCAGTGGACCACCCCGATCGGGTCCGCGGTGTTCGCGATCCCGCGGGGCGTGCGGCAGGGCGAGTTCCTCGCCCAGGACCTGTTCCCCTGACCACGCCTCCGGCGCCATCGCCCGGCCGTGGCGCCGTAGTGTTGTGCGCATGACGGCGGTTGCCACCCACTCCCTCACCAAGGACTTCGGGGACGTCCGCGCGCTGGACTCCCTGGACCTCGAGATCCCGCTCGGCTCGATCTTCGGGGTCATCGGCCCGAACGGTGCCGGGAAGACCACCCTGATGCGCCTGCTCATCGACATCCTCCGGCCCACCTCCGGCCGCGTGACCGTACTCGGGGAGGATCCCCGGACCGCCGGCCCCGAGCTCCGCGCGCGCATCGGGTACCTGCCCGGCGAGCTGCACCTCGAGGGGCGGCTCACCGGCCGGCAGCTGCTCGCGTTCTGGGGCTCCCTCGGAGCGGACCCCGCCGCGGCGCGGGACATCGCGCACTCGCTCGCCGAGCGCCTCGAGCTGGACCTCGGCCGGCCCGTGCGGACCCTCTCCAAGGGCAACAAG
>RZYE01000561.1 GCA_009930425.1 Actinomycetota bacterium
CCAGGACTCCCGACATCGTGCGGAAGTTCGTGCAGGGTGACCGTGTCGTTTAGTGCTGTTTGATGGTGTAGCGCAGGACCCGGTCGGTGCCGGGATAGACGGTGTTGGTGGCGGTGAGGTGGTCGCAGAGTTCGGCGACGGCGCGGGTCTGCCGGCGGGTGGGCATCGGGTCCAGGGTGATGGTCAGCACGCCGGGTGTGCGGGGGTCGATGTCCCCGGGGTGGTTCAGGACCAGGCGGGCCAGGGTGTGGGCCTCGTCCTCAGCGCGGGCGTAAGACGTGATGGTGCGGATGTCCCTGGCCAAGGCGGTGAGGGTGGTGTGCGCACTCATCCGGATGGCGTGGTGGAGGAGCTTGACCTCGGTGTCCAGGACCTGCTGGTCGGGGGCCAACTCTTTCAGCGGGACCCGGGCCGGGATGGTGGCGTGCTTGTCCCGGGCGGCGCCGAGGTCGTCCTGGGCGGTGTGCAGCGGGGCGGTGAGCGCGTTGTAGGCCTGATTGGTCAGCAGGAGCTCTCCGGTCGTGCCTTTGGTGGCGGCCAGGAGAGCGGCGTCCGTCCGGGCCTTCTCCCGTTCCACCCGCTGGTACAACGCTTGCACGGTGTCGCGGGAGGTCTTCTTGGCAGGGTTGGGGACCTTCCGGGTGGGGTCGTCGGGGGTGGTGGCGTAGGAGTCGTGGGAGTCCAGGTCAAGGTGGATGCGGGCGTAGCGGAACTGGTTCTCCTGCCGCCACCGTGAGCCCATCCGGTACACGACCTCCGCCGCGGTCAGGTCACGTCTTGTGGTGAGGATGTGCACCTGCCGGGTGGCGCGTTTGCCCACCTGGCGGCGGGTGATCTGCCGCATCGCAAACGTGGTGCCATCAATCAACGGGATCTCCACGGGGGTGTCGGCAAGCTCCCAGCCGTGCTCGCGCCCGAACTCGTCGGTGTACGTCGTGGTTGTGAACGCGTCCTCGGGCAGGTCGGGGACCGGGCCCTTGCGCCAGGTCAGGGAGTCGAAGCCGGCGGCGAACATGTCCTTAAACAGGGTCGGGGACCACCCGCCCCGATCGAACCCGACCAGGACACGGCGGTCGTCCCCGACCGCCTTGCGCAGCTCCGGGAGCAGGGCCCGTAGTTCGGAGGCCAGGGAGGCGGCCGGCTCGGCCATCACCACCATCACCGGATCCCCCCGCGAGTCCGAGACCCAGGTCTCCACGGTGGCCGGGGCGGGGAACCTGAGGCGGGTCACATGCGTCTTGGCGATACTCCTCGTGCCCTGGTAGGCGCGCACGTGCCCGTCCACGTACAAC
>RZYE01000010.1 GCA_009930425.1 Actinomycetota bacterium
CGATTCCGTGCGAGCCCCGGACAACACGACAATTCCCGGCCGGGAAACCCGGGCCGGGAATTCAAGGAACTGCGGGTGGTGATGGAGCTACACCACCCAGGTGATTCTGTGCGCAAGGGGGGAGTTGAACCCCCACGCCCTTTCGGGCACACGGACCTGAACCGTGCGCGTCTGCCTATTCCGCCACTTGCGCAATGCCGCTTGCCACCCCGGTTTGTCCACTCGCGAAATGGAAAGCAGGCGTTGGCGACTCTACCACGAGCGCGGAGGGCCGACCCACCCGCAGACGGTCCCCGGGCGGCGTGACCTCGCACACAACAGCGCTTGCCGGCAGTGCGTGCCGCCCATGCGTGCCGGCGCCCCACCCGGCGCCCCACCCGGCGCCCCACCCGGCGCGCCACCCGGCGCGCCTGCCGCCGCCCCACCCGCAGCCCACCCCCAACCCCACCCGCCCCAGCACCGCAGGGACACGGTCCGATACCGCGCCCACGGTTGTGAGAAGGAGTGGCCGTGGCGGATAGCATTGACCAGACCCCGTCCACCCGTGGACCACCCCAGACCAGGAGGACCGATGGGATTCCTCGACAAGTTCGAGCGCTCCGTGGAGAAGGCGGTCAACAACGCCTTCTCCAAGGCGTTCAAGTCCGAGGTCAAGCCCGTGGAGATCGCCTCAGCCATCCGCAAGGACATGGATGACCGCGCTGTTGCCGTCTCCCGCGGCCGCACCGTGGTCCCCAACCAGTTCACCGTCTCCCTGTCCACCACGGACAAGGAGCACATCGACCAGTGGGGCGCGGACACCCTCGCCGCCGAGATCGAGGCCGCGGCCACCGAGCACGCCACCTCGCAGCGGTACAACTTCGTGGGCCCCGTCTCCGTGGACTTCGAGACCGAAGAGGCCCTCACCACGGGCCGCTTCACGGTGGTGTCCTCCACGAAGCGGGGCAACGTAGCCCCCGCCACCACGGACACCCCGTCCGAGCGCCACCCCATCATCGACATCGATGGCCAGCGCTACCTCCTCACCGGCCCCGTGACCGTGATCGGCCGCGGCTCCGAGGCGGACATCGTGGTGGACGACTCCGGGGTCTCCCGCCGCCACCTCGAACTGCGCGTGACCCCCCGCGGCGTCATCGCCCAGGACCTGGGCTCCACCAACGGGCTGTACGTCGAGGGCCACAAGGTGGAGGCCGTCACCCTCGTGGACGGCAACACGCTCACCATCGGCCGCACCCGCATCCTCTTCTGGAACGCCCCGGACGACGACTGACCGGAAGGACACCCTCCACCCAATGAGCGAACTCGCGGTCACCCTCCTCCGCCTGAGCTACCTCGCGCTCCTGTGGGTGTTCGTGTTCGCCGCGATCTCCGTCCTGCGCCAGGACCTCTTCTCCGCCACCCGGGTCACCCCCCGGGGCCGCGGTGCCCGGACGGCCGCCTCCCGCAACCGCCGCGTCCCCGCCCCGGCCGCACCGCCGTCGTCACCATCGCCATCACCATCGCCATCGCCGACGACGCCGCCGCGCACCTCCGGCGCCGCTCCGCAACGGCAGTCCATCACCCGGCCCCCGTCACGGCTGACGGTGACGGCCGGCAAGCTGGCCGGGACGTCGCTGCCGCTGGGAGGCGCGGCGATCGTGGTCGGGCGGGCGCAGTCCTGCACCCTCGTCCTCGAGGACGACTACGCCTCCTCCCGGCATGCCCGCTTCTTCCAGCAGGGTGACCAGTGGTACGTCGAGGACCTGGGGTCCACGAACGGCACCACGGTGGCGGGCCGCACGATCAGCGAACCCACCCCCATCAACCCGGGAACTGAGGTCCGCATCGGCCAGACCGTGCTGGAGTTGCGCCGGTGAGCGTCCAGGTCAACTACGCGGCACGCTCCGACGTCGGGCTGGTGCGCTCCACCAACCAGGACTCCGGGTACGCCGGGCCGCACCTGCTGGTCCTCGCGGACGGCATGGGCGGGCCCGCCGGCGGGGACATCGCCTCCTCGGTGGCGGTGGCCCACCTCGCACCCCTCGACGACGACGTCCACCCCGCCGACGACCTCCTCGACCTGCTGCGCGACGCGGTCGCGGATGCCCACGACGAGCTGATCGAACGCTCCCAGGAGGATCCGGCCCTCGCCGGCCTGGGCACCACCTGCATCGCGCTGCTGCGCTCCAACAACAAGCTGGGCATGGTCCACATCGGCGACTCCCGTGCCTACCTCCTGCGCGGCGGGATCCTCACCCAGGCCACCACGGACCACACCTACGTCCAGCACCTCGTGGACACCGGCCGCATCACGCCCGAGGAGGCGGCCCACCACCCGAACCGCAACATGATCATGCGGGCCCTGGGGGACAACGACGGCGAGGTGATCCTCGACGAGTCCATCCGCGAGGCCCGCCCCGGCGACCGGTGGCTGCTGTGCTCCGACGGGCTCTCCGGCCTCGTGGCCGCGGACACCATCGAGGAGACCCTCGCCTCCATCCCCGATCCCGGGGCCTGCGCGGACAAGCTCGTTGACCTCGCGCTGCGCGCCGGTGGCACGGACAACGTCACCGTGGTCATCGCGGATGTCGTCCGCACCGACGAGATCGACCACGACAATCCTCCCCCCACCGTCCCCCAGGTGGTCGGGGCCGCCGCCACGGACCGGCTCGCCCGGTCGCGCGCCGCCGTCGCCAACTCCTCCGCCGCTGCCCGCGCCGCCGCCCTCACCCCCGCCCCGCCCGCGCCCGACGACGACGCGCCCCCTCGTCGCCGTCGCCGACTCGGCCGGGTGATCGGCCTCCTCACGGGACTGGCGCTCATCCTCGGGCTGTTAGCCGCCGGCGGCGTGTTCGGCTACCAGTGGACGCAGACCCAGTACTTCGTCTCCACCGACGACGGCCATGTCGCCATCTACCGTGGGATCCCCCAGGAGATCGGGCCGCTGACGTTCGCCACCCTGCTCGAACGGACGGACATCGCGGTGGCCGACCTGCCGGCCCTCGCGCAGGACCGGCTCCGGACGCCGATCACCCGCCAGTCGCTGGCCGGCGCCGAGTCGGTGGTCACGACCCTCCGCGACCAGTTGCCGCCGGAGCCCGAGCTGGAACCGACGGCCGAACCCTCGCCGTCGCCATCGCCGTCGCCGTCGCCCGAGGCCTCCCCCTGATGGCGACCGTCACCCACGAGCGGGTCCGCACCGGCCGGCTCTCCGAGATCCTCCTCCTCACGGTCGCGGTGCTGATCGGCATCTACGCCTACGTCCAGGTGGGGCTCGCGATGAACGGGGTGGTGCCCGCGAACCTCGCCATGCAGGCCGGCGCGTTCACCGGCCTCACGGTGCTCGTCCACCTCCTGGTGCGGTGGAAGGCACCGTATGCGGACCCGGTCATCCTGCCCTCGGCAGTGGCGCTGACGGGGATCGGGCTCGCGATGATCTACCGGCTGGACCTCTCCTACGCCGAGCTGGGCCGGGCCACGGGCTTCGCCCCCCGGCAGTTGCTCTGGACCGTGGTGGGAATGGCCGCTGCCACCACCATCCTGTTCTTCTTCAAGGACCACCGCGTCCTGCGCCGCTACACCTACGTGTCCCTGGTCGCGGGCCTCACCCTGTTGCTGCTCCCCCTCGTGCCGGGCCTCGGCAGGACGATCAACGGCTCCAGGATCTGGATCGGGATCGGCTCGATGACCTTCCAGCCCGGCGAGATCGCCAAGATCGTCCTGGCGATCTTCTTCGCCGGCTACCTCGTGACCGCCCGGGACAACCTCGCGCTGGCCGGACCCAAGATCCTCGGCCTGCACCTCCCCCGGCTGCGGGACCTCGGGCCCATCCTGCTCGCCTGGGCTGTCGCGATTCTCGTGCTCGTGGCCCAGCGGGACCTCGGCACCTCGCTGCTGTTCTTCGGGTTCTTCGTGGCCATGCTCTACGTGGCCACGGAGCGGATCTCCTGGGTGGTCATCGGCCTGGTGCTGTTCGGGGGAGGGGCCACCCTCGCCGCCACCGTCTTCCCCCACGTTATGGCCCGGGTGGAGGCATGGCTCAACCCGCTGGACCCGGCGATCTACAACCGCAGTCCGGGAGGTTCCGGCCAGCTCGTCCAGGGCATGTTCGGGATGGCGTCCGGGGGTCTCACCGGCACCGGGTGGGGCGAGGGCTTCCCGCACCTCGTGCCGTACGCGAACTCCGACTTCATCTGGGCCTCCCTCGGGGAGGAACTGGGACTGACCGGCCTGCTCGCCATCCTCGCGATCTACCTGATCCTCACCCAGCGCGGCATCCGGACCGGTATCGGCGTGCGTGACGGGTTCGGGAAGCTTCTCTGCGCCGGCCTGTCCTTCGTCATCGCCTTCCAGGTCTTCGTGGTGATCGGCGGGATCACCCGCATCATCCCGCTGACGGGCCTGACGATGCCGTTCATGGCGTACGGCGGGTCCTCGCTCCTGTCCAACTGGATCATCGTGGGCCTCCTGCTGCGGATCTCCAACGAGGCGCGGGAGCCTGCCGCCGCGGCGGGGTCCTTCGCCGGCGTCCTGGACGCCCTGCCGGACACCCCGACCGGGGAGTCCATGCCCATGCCCGCGCGCCGCTCGGGGGACGACAACCCCACCGAGGTGGTGGACCTGAGATGAACCTGCCCCTGCGCCGCCTCGGCACCGTGATCGGCGTGATGCTGATCGCCCTCATGCTCTCGACCACCTCGATCCAGTTCTTCCAGGCGCCCGGCCTCAACTCCGACTCCCGCAACGTCCGCACCATCTACCGGGAGTTCGGCCGCGATCGCGGCCCGATCATCGTGGGAGAGGAGTCGGTGGCGTGGTCCGTGCCGATCGACGACGTCTACGCCTTCCAGCGCGTCTACGACCCCGGCTCGCTGTACGCCCACGTCACCGGCTACTTCTCGACCGCGTTCAACGCCTCCACCGGGATCGAGCGCTGGTCCAACGACGTCCTCGGGGGCACCGCGGACTCCCTCCTCCTCTCCCGAATCCAGGACCTCTTCACCGGGCGGCAGCCGCAGGGCGGGTCCGTGGAGCTCACCATCGATCCGGGACTGCAGCAGGTGGCCGCGGACGCGCTGGCGGGCCAGCGCGGCGCCGTCGTCGCCCTCGACCCGGCCACTGGCGCGATCCTGGCCCTCCACTCCTCGCCCTCCTTCGACCCGAATGCGCTGGCCACCCACGACAGGGAGGCCGCCACCAATGCGTGGGAGGCGCTCCTGGACGACCCGGAGAAGCCGCTGGAGAACCGCGGGACCGGCACAATCCTCTACCCGCCGGGTTCCACCTTCAAGGTGCTCGTCACCGCCGCGTGGCTGGAGCTGGACCCGAGCCGGGACACCACCAGCGTGGTCCCCACCCCCGCGGAACTCCAGCTCCCACAGTCCACGTCCATCGTCCGGAACCCGGGGCGGACGAACTGCGGCGGTTCGGACACCGGCGAGCTGGTGTTCGCCTTCAAGGAGTCCTGCAACACCACCTTCGCCCAGCTCGCGATGGACCTCGGGGAGCAGCAACTGGCCGCGATGACCGCGGACTTCGGCTTCGACCAGCCCCTGAACGTGCCCCTCACCGTGAACCCGTCCATCTACCCGGACACCGCCTCGGACGCCGAGGTGGCCCTCACCGGCATCGGCCAGTTCGACGTGCGCGTCTCCGTCATCCAGATGGCCATGGTGGCGGCCGCGGTCGCCAACGACGGGAGGCTCATGCAGCCGTACCTCGTGGCCACCGAGCGGGACGCGGACCTCGCCGTGATCAGCCGCACCGAGCCCGAGGTGTTCTCCGAGCCGATCAGTGCGGAGACCGCGAGCGAGCTCACCGCGCTCATGACGGCGGTCGTGGAGTCCGGCACGGGCACCCCCGCCCAGGTGGGTGGCGTGACCGTGGCCGGCAAGACCGGCACGGCGGAGACCGGCAACGAGCAGGACCAGCACGCCTGGATGATCGCCTTCGCCCCGGCGGAGGACCCGCAGGTCGCGGTCGCCGTCCTCCTCGAGAACGGCGGGCGCGACGGGTCCGCCGCCTACGGTGGCAGCAGCGCCGGCCCGATCGTGCGCCGGCTCGTGGAGGCGGCGGTTCGATGACCCACGAGCCGGGCGACGTCGTCGCCGACGCCTACGTCCTCCTCTCCCCCATCCACCGGGGCGGGATGGGGGAGGTGTGGCGCGCAGCGCCACTCGGGGGGACCGAGGTGGTGGCCGTCAAGTTCATCGCCCCGGTCCTGCTCGATGACGAGACGGCCACCCAGCGCCTCGCGATCGAGGCCGCGAACATGGCGCGCGTCGAGTCCCGGCACGTTGCCCGGCTGATCGACCGGGGACCGGACCACCTCGTCATGGAGTTCCTCGAGGGGGAGTCGCTCGCGGCCACGCTCTCACGGCGCGTCACCCTGCCGTCCGCGGAGGTGGCACGCCTGGTCGGGGAGTGCGCCGATGGCCTCGCAGCCGCCCACCTCGCCGGCGTCACCCACCGGGACGTGAAGCCCTCCAACATCATCCTGTCCCCCCGTGGCGCGGTCCTCACCGACCTCGGGATCTCCCACGCCCTCGGGCAGGTGCCCCTCACGGCCACCGGGCGGGTGCTCGGGACGGCCGAGTACCTGGCCCCCGAGCTCCTGACCGGGGCACCGGCGTCCGCCGCCTCGGACGTCTACGCCCTGGGGATCTGCGCGTTCGAGGCCCTGACAGGTGCCCCGCCGTTCCGGGGCGCCACCCCGCTCGAGACCGCGGCCGCCCATGTGGAGAAGCCCGTGCCCCCACTCCCCGGCGACCTCCCACCCTTCCTGCGGGACCTCGTCTCGGCCATGCTCGCCAAGGATCGGGCAGGGCGCCCGACCGCGCTGCGAGTCGGGGCAACGGCCCGCGAGTTGCTGGACACGGCAAAGACGACGAGGGCCCGGAACGGGCCCGATACGCTGGGGGTGGACGGCGGCGCGCCGCGTCCGCGCTCCCAGCACCATTCCGAGGAGGACCAGTGGTAGACAACATCCCGCGCGTGCTGGCGGGGCGCTATGAGGTCGGGGAGCTGATCGGGCGCGGCGGCATGGCCGAGGTCCACATCGGGTACGACTCGCGGCTCTCCCGCACCGTCGCCATCAAGCTGCTGCGCAGCGACCTGGCGGAGGACCCCACCTTCCACGCGCGTTTCCGCCGCGAGGCGCAGTCCGCCGCCGCCCTCAACCACCCCGCCATCGTCGCCGTGTACGACACCGGCGAGGAGACGACCACCGACGCCGTCGGCAAGCGCACCACCATCCCGTTCATCGTGATGGAGTACGTCGAGGGCCACACGGTTCGCGAGTTGCTCAAGGACGGCGCCGCCGTGCCGATCGACGAGGCGCTCGAGATCGTCGTCGGTGTCCTCGGTGCCCTCGAGTACTCCCACAACGAGGGCATCGTCCACCGGGACATCAAGCCCGGCAACGTCATGCTGACCCCCACGGGCCAGGTGAAGGTCATGGACTTCGGCATCGCGAGGGCGATGTCCGACCAGCAGGCCACCATGACGGCGACGAACTCGGTGGTCGGTACCGCGCAGTACCTCTCCCCGGAGCAGGCGCGCGGCGAGGTGGTGGACCACCGGTCCGACCTGTACTCCACCGGGTGCGTGCTCTTCGAGCTCCTCACCGGGCAACCGCCGTTTAGCGGGGACTCCGCCGTCTCGGTCGCCTACCAGCACGTCCGCGAGGTCCCGCCCGTCCCCTCGACGATCGCCGGGGACATCCCGGACGTCCTCGACCGCGTGGTCATGAAGTCGCTCGCCAAGGAGCGGGACGAGCGCTACGCCGACGCCAACCAGATGCGGGCCGACCTGCTCGCCGTCCTCCACGGCGGCAACGTCGACGCACCGGCGCCGACGGCGTGGCTCCCCGTCGGCGGCCTCGGCGCACCCACCGCCTCGACCACGCCGCTGCGCGCCACCACCCCCGAGACCTCCCGGGTTCGCGCGACCGCGACCCAGACCCAGGCGCGCCCGCTGTCCGACGACTCGGAGCGCGGCTCGCGCTGGTGGGTGTGGGTGCTGGCGATCCTCGGGATCGCCGCGGCCGCCGGGATCGTGTGGCTGCTCCTCAACCAGGACGAGCCGCTCGCCGACACGGCGACCGTCCCGAACGTGGTGGGGATGGACCAGGCGACGGCGGCGGCCACGCTGCGGGACGCCGACCTCAGGTTCAACTTCGCCGGTGAGGAGCCCAGCGAGGAGTACGAGGCAGGGCAGGCGATCCGGTCCGATCCCGCCGCCGACGCGGAGGTGGAGGCCGGGTCCACGGTCGACGTGACGTTCTCCACGGGCCCGGAGGAGTTCGACATCCCGGACGTCGAGGGCCTCACCCAGGAGCGGGCGCGCCAGGTGCTCGAGGATGCGGATCTCACGATCTCCGCGGTCGAGCAGGAGGACGCCGCCGGCATCGAGCGCGATCGCGCGCTGCGGACCGACCCGGCCGCCGGTTCGCCGGCCGAGCCCGGCGACTCCGTGATCCTGTACGTGGCCACCGGACGGGTGGTGGTGGAGAACGTCGTCGGGATGTCCGAGGCGGCGGCGCTCGACTACCTGCAGAACACCCTCCAGCTCACCGTGCGCAGCTCCACCCAGCCGTCGAACGACCAGGATGCCGGGAACGTGGTGAGCATGGATCCGGGACCTGGCACGGTCGACGTGGGCTCCACGATCAGCATCGTCATCTCCACCGGGCCCACCGAGCCCGAACCCACGCAGGAACCCGAACCCACGACCAACCCGAACCAGCCGACCGACGTCCCGACAGGGCCCGGGGAGAACAACGGCAACCCGTGATCAGCGGCTGAGGCCCGTGATCAGCGGCTGAGGCTGGCGATCAGTCGCTGACGCGGGGGGCGAGGCCCTCGGCGCGGGCCGGGGCGTCGTCGTCGCCGCAGATGACGAGCCAGTTCGCCAGCATGCGGTGGCCGCCCTCGGTGAGCACGGACTCGGGGTGGAACTGGACGGCGTGGAGGGGCAGGTCCCGGTGGTGGAGGCCCATCACGAGCCCGCCCACGTACGCGTTCGGCACGAGTTCCTCCGAGAAGGACCCCGGCTCGACCGCGAGCGAGTGGTAGCGGGTGGCCCGCAGGGGTGAGGGGAGGCCGGCGAACACGCCGGTGCCGTCGTGCTCCACCATCGAGGTCTTGCCGTGCATCAGCTCGGGGGCATGGGTCACCAACCCGCCGAACACCTCGCCCAGCGCCTGGTGGCCGAGGCACACCCCGAACATCGGGAGGTGGCGCTCCGCGCACTTCTCGATCACCTCGATGGAGGCGCCGGCCTCCTTCGGCGTGCCCGGGCCGGGGGAGATGAGGACGCCGTCGAACCCCTCGAGGGACTCGGGGACGGCGTCGTTGCGCACCACGACCGTCTCCGCGCCGAGTTGCTGGAGGTAGCCGACGATCGTGTGGACGAAGGAGTCGTAGTTGTCCACGACGAGGATGCGGCGCGGCCGCCCGGCCGCGGCACGGTCAGCCAACCTCTGGTCAGCCAACTTCAGCGCCCCCCGCGTAGAACGGCATGTACGGGGCGATCACGGGGAACACCCACTCGAACAGCGCGAGGACCGCTCCGGCGAGGAGCAGCAGCGCGAGGAGCAGGCGAAGCCAGAGCGGGCCGGGGAGCAGGCGCCAGATCGCGGCGTACATCAGGCGCCTCCCAGTTCGGGGGGAAGGCCGGCGTCCCGGGGAGCCCAGTAGTCGAAGGTGGCGTGCACGATGAAGCGCTCCCTCGTGGAGAACAGGGGGTGGCAGGTGGTCAGGGTCATCACCGACTCGGTGGGCGGCGCACCTGGATCGGCGGGGTTCGGCGAGATGACGTCCACCTGGGTGGGGAGGACGATGTCCGAGCCCGTCACCCGGTAGACGTACCAGGCGTCCTCCGTCTCGACGACGAGCGGATCTCCCACCTGGAGCCTGTCCACGAGCCGGAACGGCGCGCCGTAGGACTGGCGATGCGCAGCGAGGGCGAAGTTCCCGACCTGGCCGAGGTTCCCCGTGTCCGGGTAACGGCCGGCGAACCCCTTGTTGAGCACCCGGGGCAGGGACACGCCCTCGGCGATGGGCACGCGCTCGGCGTCCCCCCAGCGTGGGACGTGGAGGACCGCGAACGCGCTGGGCGGGATGCCCTGGGCGGTCAGGTCCTCGGGGATCTCCGGGGCGGGCGCGTCATCCGTCCGCTTGTCCGCATCGTCCAGGGGGGTGGTGAGGGTGGGGCTGCCGCCGTCGAAGTCCTCGAGCTCGGAGGCGATGACGGAGTCCGTCTGGACGTCCGTCCACCACACCTGCCACACGACGAAGAGGCCGATCACCACTCCCACGGTGATCAGCAACTCGCCCAGGATCCCGATGATCCGGCCGGTGAGGCTGGGCCGCGGGGGGGTCGAGGGCGCCTCGGCGGGCAGGGTCTCCGTACCGGTCATGCCTCCTCCAACGGCTGGGCGTGGGTCATGGTCAGGGAGCCGTCGAACGGTGGCATGACGATCGAGTCGAGCTCGGAGACGGCCCACCCGAGCCGGACCGCCTCGACGTACTGGAGGTAGACCGCCACCTCGGGGGAGGCGTCCAGGGCTGCCTGCAACTCCGCCGGGTCACCGATCGCCTCGATCACGTACGGTGGCGAGTACTGCCGGCCGTGCAGCAACAGGACGTTGCCGACGCACCTGACCGACGACGTCGTCGACAACCGCTCGCCCTGCACGGTCATGCCCTCGGCGCCACCCGCCCAGAGCGCGTTCATGACGGCCTCGAGGTCCTGCTGGTGCACCACGAGGTCGTTGACGTTGTAGGGCTGGCCCTCGAGGTCGATCGAGGGCGCGTCCCAGAGTTCCACCCGGAGGCCCGGGCCCTCCAGCGCGGTGCCGCCGGCTGCGCGGAGGACGTCCTCGGGGGGCCCGGGGAGCGAGTCGTCGATCTCCTCGAGGAGGAGGTCCCGCTCGGCGCGCAACTCGGCCACGTCAGCCTCGAGAGCGTCAAGGCGCTCGCGTTCGATGCGGATGAGGTCCGCGACGTCGGTGGGGACCTCGCGGTCATCGCTGCTGAAGAGCCGCGCAGACATGGAAAACAGGATTCCCGCCACGACCGCGACGAGGACGAGGGCAACGGACGACGACCGTGGGTGCCACCACTCCGGCCGCTTGGGTACCATGTCGGTTCCTCCTCTGCGGCAACACTAAGCTAAGGGGAGACACTCATGCGAGCGCCAGCCAGGCGCGTGGAGGAGAGACGATGCCCGAGTCGCGCAAGCGCAAGAAGAAGACCACGCCGACCCCCCACGCACAGGCACAGTCGACACCCACCCCCAGCCCCAAGTGGTGGGCGCCCACGATGAGCACCCTCATGGTGGTGGGCCTGGTCTGGGTTGTCACCACCTACCTGTTCCGGGGTGACTTCCCCATTCCCGGCATCGGGAACTGGAACCTCGGCATCGGGTTCGGCCTGATCATGGCCGGATTCCTCATGACCATGCGCTGGCGCTGAGAGTCGCTGAGGGGGCTCGCCCACCTCGATCGTCGCCCCAGCCCGGCCAGCCCTGGCCCTCGCGCCGCCCTCGCCGTCGCCCTCGCCCCGCCCGCGCCGTCGCGCCGCCCGCGCCCTCGCCGTCGCCCTCGCCCCGCCCGCGCCGTCGCGCCGCCCGCGCCGTCGCGCCGTCGTCCGCGGGTGACAGCTCCTGGGTGGCGGGATCCAGTGCGCCCGCGATGTCGACCGGACCCCTCTCCCAGTCCCCAATTGCGTACGCAGTCTTGACCCGCTTCCCCAAGTGCGTACGCAGAACGTTCTGGCGGGTTGTATACCGCACGCAGGAACGTCCCAGACCCGCAGGATCGTTCTGCGTACGCTCTTGGGGATAGGACCGAGCCACGCGAGACCCGCAGGATCGTTCTGCGTACGCTCTTGGGGCGCGGGACGCCACCGCCGTCCCCAACAGCGGGCGCCCGATCGTTCTGCGTACGCAATTGGGAACAAGGGCCAGCCACACAAGACCCGCAGGATCATTCTGCGTACGCTCTTGGTGCGTGGGACAAGCAGCGCCCGCCACGACAGCGTGCGCGAGGAAACGTCCGCATCCCTCCGCGCTCGCTGGCCACGCCTCGACGGCGATGTGCCCACGTCCGGGGCACGCGCAGTCCCCATCAACGTCATCCCGTGGTGATCGATCCGCTTCGCGGCTCGAACCGACCGAACACGGCGGCACCGGTACAGCAGGACGCCACTGAGGAAATCACACCGCTGTTGTTCACAGCTGTGGGTAACTCTGGGGATAACCACAGCTCTGTAGTTTGCGTCACAGTCACATCGCCTCCACATTTCCTCCACACGAGGATGTGTCGGGGAGCGCAGAGGACGTGTCGAGGGGCGGCGGGAGGATGCGTCGGGGGTAGGGAGAGGACGCGTCGGGGATGGCGGGAGAACGTGTCGAGGAGCGGCGAGAGGACATGTTGGGGGTGGCGAGAGGACATGTTGGGGTGGCGAGAGAACGTGTCGAGGAGCGGCGAAAGGACCGGGGTCAGCCGCGCGCCGATGCTCCCTTCGCGCCGCGGGCGCCGGGTGACCGGTCCCAGGCGCCGGGTGACCAACGTGTCCTCACACCCCGGAGTAGCGCAACACCGCCATCAGTACGAGCAACAGTGCCATCCCCAGGGTCGCGGAGACCGCGAGCACTGCCCGGGATCGCTTGGGCCCGAACAGGTAGACCGCGGCGAGGGCCGCCCCCACGAGCAGGCCACCGAGGTGCGCCTGCCATGAGACGTTCGCGATCACGAATCCAAGGGCGAAGTTGATGGCGATGAGCACCGCGATCTGCGTGTGGTTCTGCTTGATGCGGCGCAGCGTCAGCCCGAGCGCCGCGAACAGTCCGAACACCGCGCCCGATGCGCCCACGGTGCCCACGTTCCACATCGGCCCGGTCGGGGAGCTGAACAGCAGCACCGCCACCGAGCCGCCGAACGCGGAGAGCAGGTAGAGCGAGAGGAACCGCCACCGTCCCATCACCCGTTCGAGGATGGGGCCCACCAGGTACAGCGCGTACATGTTGAACGCCAGGTGCATGAACCCACCGTGGAGGAAGGTGGTGGTGAGGAAGCGCCAGGGTTCGATCCACCCGATCGACGGGGCGAAGATGAACTGGTTGGTGAATCCCGCCACGAGCATCTGCGCGGCGAACGCCGCCACGCTGAGCCCGATCAGGCCCTGGGTGAGCACGGGCCGGCCGTCCGAGACGCGGGCCCCCGCGACCGTCGTCGCCGTGCGCGTGCGCCGAGCGGACTCGTTCACGCAGTCGACGCACTGGATCCCGACGGGGGCGGGCCGCTGGCATGCCGGGCACACCGGCCGCCCACACCGCTGGCACCGGACGTACGTGACCACGTCCGGATGGCGGGGGCAGACCGGCGGACCCTCCGCCGACTGCTCGCCCCAGGACACGGAGCTACTCCTCGACGGTCACCGAGTTGATCACCACGTCCTCCAGCGGCCGGTCGTTCCGGCCGGTGGGGGTGGCGGCGATCGCGTCGACGACGGCGCGCGAGGCGTCGTCCGCGACCTCGCCGAAGATCGTGTGGTTGCCCTGCAGCCACGTGGTGGCCGCGACGGTGATGAAGAACTGCGACCCGTTGGTGCCCTTGCCGCCCCGCTTGCCGGCGTTGGCCATGGCGAGCTTGTACGGGGAGCGGAAGTCGAGTTCGGGGTGGATCTCGTCGTCGAAGACGTAGCCGGGTCCGCCGGTGCCGGTCCCGAGCGGGTCGCCGCCCTGGATCATGAAGCCGGGGATGACGCGGTGGAAGACCACGCCGTCGTACAGGGGCGCGCTGGTGGGCTGGCGGGTGGAGGGGTCGATCCACTCGCGGGCGCCGGTGGCGAGCTCGACGAAGTTGGCCACGGTCTTGGGTGCGTGGTTCGGGAACAGCTCGACGTTGATGTCGCCGGCGGTGGTGTGCAGTGTTGCCTTCATGGGGACAAGTCTGTCATGCGCCACCCGCCCGGTCGCCGTGGGCCCGGGTATTCGCTCTCAGCGCATTCGCGATACTGCGTGACGGGTCCATGGGCGAAGCCGGTCAACAAGGGGCAAAATGGTTCCCAGCAGTCACATGTCCATCCATGTGATCCATCAAAGGACAAGGAGACGAGATGGCCAAGCGAAAGGACATCGACCTGGAGAAGGTCCGTCAGCAGGCGACCGAGCTTTCCCACGTCATCACCGAACAGGCCCACTCCCTGGGCGACAAGGCCGCGTTCCTCGCGCACGAGGCCAGTGACTGGGCTACCCCCAGGGTTGACTCCGCCAAGCACTGGGCGGAGCCGAAGCTCCACGAGGCGGCCGAGTGGGCCGAGCCCCGTATCGGCGCCGCGAAGGAGACGGCCGCGGAGAAGCTCGAGCAGGCGTGGCGCGAGTCCGTGAAGGTCGCGGCCCCCAAGGTCGAGGAGGTCACGGAGAAGGCCAAGCCCGTCGTTGACTCGGCCTACGAGAAGGTCGTGGAGGACTACCTGCCACGCATCCAGAAGGCGATGCAGGACGCCGCTGCCGCCGCAGGCGCAGAGGGAACGCTCGTGGAGAAGGCAGCCGGTGCCGGCACGGCCGTGGAGAAGGCCCTCACCACGCCGCCCGTGCAGCCCAAGTCCCACCGGGGCGCCAAGACCGTGGGGTGGATCCTCGTCGGCTCGGTGGCCGCGGGCGCCGGTTACCTGCTGTGGCGCCGCACCCAGCCCGTCGAGGACCCCTGGGCCGAGGAGTACTGGCAGGACGTCGAGGGCGGCTCCCAGCCCGCCGCAGCGGCATCCCTCGCTGACAAGGCGTCGGACGCCGCTCACAAGGCCTCCGAGGCCGCCAAGGAGGCGGCTGACAAGGCCTCCGGTGCCGCGAAGGAGGCAGCCGAGAAGGTGAAGCACGCCGTCGAGGACGCCGCTCACAAGGTGGAGGAGGTCGCCCACAAGAAGGAGGGCGCCGTCGCCGGTGCCGCCGAGGCCGCGGAGGAGAAGGTGGACGAGTTGGCCGAGGAGGCCAAGGAAGCGGCCGACAAGGCCGAGGAGGCCACCGACGAGGCCGCCGGCGAGGTCAAGGACCGCGTCGACTGACGTCAGGGAACAGCGAGGGCCCCGCACCGGTCACCGGGCGGGGCCCTTGGCCTACCCCGTGAACTCCCGCAGGTTCACGAAGCCGTAGCCACGTTCTCGCAGGCCCGTGATGATGCACGGCAGGGCGTCGGCGTCGAGGGTGCTGCCGTCTGTCGGGTGCGCACCCACGTGCATGAGCACGATCTGCCCCGGTCGGGCAGTGTCGAGGACGCGATCACAGACGATCGCGGCGGTGATCCCGCCGGACGTGCCCTTCCAGCCGAGGGTGTCGACCGTCCACCGGACGGGGATGTAGCCCGCACCGTTCACCACGCTGATGTCCAGGGACGTCCGATCGCCGTAGGGGAACCGGAACAGCGGCTTGGTGGTGCGCCCGGTGAGCGGGGAGATCGAGGCCTCCGCGGCCGCGAGTTCCGCCCGGATCACCACGTTCGTCGAGGTGGAGAAGTACGGGTGGGTGTCCGAGTGGTTGCCCACGGGGTGACCCGGTGCCGCCATGGCTCGCACCGAGTCCGGGTAGGAACGTGCGAACTGGCCCGTGACGAAGAACGTCGCCCGCACCCCCTCCTCACGGAGCGTCGCCAGGATCGACGCCACGGCCGTGTTCGAGGCTCCCCCGTCGAACGTCAGTGCCACGACCTTCCGCGAGGTGGGGAGTACCTCCCAGTCCACGCCGGCCCACCCGGCGGGCAGGGTTGCGGTGGGGACGGGTGCGGGGGTGGTCGGCCTCGTGGTCGGCGCAGGCGGCGGAGGGACGGGCGCGGGTGTCGTCGGCCTCGCCGTCGTAGGGGCCGGCGCCGGAGTTGTCGGTGCCGCGGTGGTCGGCGCCGGGGGCGCCGGTGACGGCACGGGAGGCGTGACGGCCGGCGTCGGCGACGCCGTCGGGCCGGCGGACGCCGTCGGACCGGGCGGGGACGACGACGGCGCCACGGTGACCGGCGTCGTCTCCCTCGCGTCTGGCTCGCCGGTGCACGCGACGGCGCCGAGGAGCAGGCCCGTGCTCGCGACGACCGCGAGCACGGGACGCAGGTACGACCCCACGCCCCTGAACGACCCTTGAATGGCCATGGAACCATCATCCTCGCCGCGGCAAACGATTTCCAGACGCAGCCGGCGGCGGTTCAATAACAGTTCAGTACCCGCGCAGGCGCTCGATCTCGCGGCGTTCGCGCTTCGTGGGCCGCCCGGCGCCGCGCTCGCGCCGTGGCACGGCGAACAGCCCACGGGGCAGTGGCTCCGGGCTGCGATCCACGATGGCGGCGGCGGCGGCAGGTGCCCCGACCCGCTTCACGAGGAGGTGGCGCACCTCCACGATGCGTTCGCGCTCCCCACCGCGGACCACCACCTCATCGCCCACGGAGACGGTACTGGCCGGTTTCGCCCTCTCCCCGTTGATGCGGACGTGCCCGGCCTTGCATGCCGCGGTGGCAAGGGAGCGTGACTTGAACAGGCGCACCGCCCACAGCCAGGCGTCCACCCGGACGGAGGCGGTTGCGGGATCCATGGGACAACCCTAGGACAGCGATCTGGCGGGGACGAGAAGGGCCGCCACTCGTCGACGAGCGGCGGCCCCTTCCCCGGATGGTGGCTACCTGTGCTTCTCCAGCGTGCGGGCAACGACGTTGACCCGCGCCTGGACCGACTCAGCCGAGAAGTCGCCGTCCTTG
Source organism: Actinomycetota bacterium (assembly GCA_009930425.1). GTDB lineage: Bacteria > Actinomycetota > Actinomycetes > Actinomycetales > Actinomycetaceae > UBA1383. Next base: position 16,715 of record RZYE01000010.1, read on the forward strand.
GCGGCGGCGAAACCGATCAGGAAGGCGGTCATCGGGGCGTCATCCTGGTCACCGGGACTGTCGGCCACGTGGTGGACGAGGTCGATGATCGACGGGGTGACGGCAGCGAGGACCTTTCGCTTCATGTGCAGGGCGTCGCAGACCTCTTCCAGCCAGGTCTCCGGCGCCGGCATCTCGTCTGGGTCGAGTACCACATCAGTCATGGTTTTCCTCCGCATCGAGGGTGTGTCCAAAATCGGATGACATCAACCCTATGCCGGATGGCCGACGGCGTGAAGGTCTTTGGTCCGGCTTGCCGAGGCCCTGCCGGGAGCCCTTCCGAGGCTCGCCGTGCGAACGCCGTGGTGCCCCCCTAGCCTGTTGTGGTGACCAGCCCCTCCCGCGCCCGCCACATCGCCCGTGCCGCGGTGTTCGCCGGCGTGCTGGTGGTCCCGGTGGTGGTCCTGGCCCTGCTCGTCCGGTCGGAGACCGGCGGCGTGGTGGAGTTCGACCGCAGCGCCGTGACGGCGGCCACCGATTTCGCCCGGGACCGGCCAGCACTGCACGAGGCGCTGCTCGTGTGGGAGGAGGCGACCCAGGCCCGCTGGGTCAACCCGGCCATCGCCGTGGTGGCCCTCTGGACGTGGCGACGGCGGGACCTCGGTGGCCGGGCAGCGTGGGCCGTGTCCACGCTGCTCGTGGCGTGGGGCCTCGCCAACGTGGTGAAGTACGTGGTCCAGCGCGCCCGTCCCGTGATCGACGAGGCGCTGGGCCACTCCCCCGGCTACAGCTTCCCGTCCGGGCACTCCATGAACGCCATGGCTGCGGGGCTCGTGCTGGCCATCCTCCTCTGGCCCCTCCTCCGCACCCCGGGCCGCGTCCTCCTGACGACGGCGGTGGGCCTCGCCGTCGTCCTCACCGGCCTCGACCGGATCCTCATCGGTGCCCACTTCCCGTCCGATGTCGCCGCGGGCTTCGCGCTCGGGGCAGCCGTGGTGGGAGCCTCATGGCTCGGGTACACCGGCAGGCATCCCCCCACCAAGGAGACACCGTGATCCACCGCTACGAGATCGATCGTTCCGCGCCCACCCGCAGCGAGTTCTGGCACGACCTGGGCCGCCGGGCCGCCCTTCCGGGGCTCGCCGTGCTCGCGGCGCTCGTCGCCGTGGGGTTCCTGATCACGGGGCCGCTCGGTGGTGTCCCGGCTGAGGCCGGCATCAACGAAGCGCTCGTGGATGGGCGCACCCCCTTCCTCGACCAGGCCACGTTCCTCGTCTCGCTGGTGGGCAACACGGAGTTCGTGATCGGGCTCGGTGCCCTGGTGATCGGGCTCGTGTGGTGGCGCACACGGGAGTGGTGGTTCGCGATCATCCCGGCGATCGCCGTCGCGCTCCAGGCGGTGATCTTCATGGCGTCGGCGGCGGTCGTGGGGCGCGAGCGCCCCGACGTCGAGCAGCTCGATCACGCTCCGCCGACGTCGAGCTTCCCGAGCGGCCACACGGGCGCCGCGGCGGCGATCTACCTCAGCCTCGCCCTCATGGCGCAGCGCATCCCCAACCCTGCCCTCCGGGTGCTCGTCACGCTCCTGTGCCTGCTGATGCCCTTCGCCATGGGGTTCTCCCGCCTGTACCGCGGGATGCACAGCATGACGGACGTGGTCTTCGGGTTCATCAACGGGGCGATCTGCGCGTACCTCGCGTGGAACTACCTCCGCCGCGAGGGCTGACGGCTCACACCTTGGCGTACTTCGCCCGCCCGAAGGAGTAGACGCCGTAGGCGAGCAGTCCGACGGCGATGACGACCAGCAGGGCCTTGCCATAGGGGACGGTCGTCAGCGACTGCAGCGCGCCGTCGAGCCCTTCCGCCTTCTCCGGGTCCGCCGTTGCCGCAGCGGCCACGAACAGCCCGCCCACGATCACGAGCGCGATCCCCTTGGCGACGTACCCGAACCGGCCGATGTGGACCACCCACTGCCCGGGGTGCTCGCGAAGGTCCTCCAGGAACTTCCGCACCCAGCCCTTGTACACGTGGTACCCGCCCACGCCGACGATCCCGAGGCCCACGGCCGCGATCGCCACGCGCCCGTACGGGTAGGACATGACGGTTCCGGTCATGCTGCTCGTGTCCCCCGAGCCGGACGAGGTTCCCGTCACCACGGTCATGGCGGTCCAGGCCAGGAAGGCGTACATGAGTCCCTTGCCCACGTGCTTCAGCCGCTCGAACCACTCGTGGACCACGAACGTCTCCGTGAACTGCCAGAGGGCGAGGAGGGCGAAGCTCGCCGCCACCGCCCAGAGGAGGACGCTGCCGGCACCGGTGCCGGCGAGTTGGGCGAGTGCCCCGGTCTGGTCCGCGGAGCCGGAGTAGTCGCCCCACGACATGTGGAGGGCGATCCAGCCGATGATCAGGTGCAGGAGGCCGCTGGCGGCGAATCCCAGTCGCGCGCCGTTCTCCACGACCGGGTTGTCGCCGGCCGCCGCCGCCGAGTCCTTGACGGAGGAGGTCATGCCCTCACTGTGGCAGTGCGTCACCGGACCCGCAACGCGAGGGTGGAGCGACGGGGAATCGAACCCCGATTAGAGCCTTGCAAAGGCCCCGTTCTACCGTTGAACTACCGCCCCTTCGATCGGCCGTGGCCGATCCGGGTCCGCCCGGCCCTGTGGGCCGGGGCCGTCTCCCGCGTCCATGATCTCCCTGTCGGAACCTCAGGACTGGATTGGAACGTTGCCGTCAGGGGTCTCACCGAAGCTGTCCGTCACCTCGGCCCAGATGCTGCGCTCCTCGCGCTCCTCCTGAACCCTGGTCCAGACGAACCAGCCGACCACCGCACCGGCGGCGGTCCACAGCAGCCTCTTCACGGCGGTCCCTTCCCTGCACGTTCCGGTGGGCCTAACAGGACTTGAACCTGTGACCTCTTCCTTATCAGGGAAGCGCTCTAACCGTCTGAGCTATAGGCCCGCTGGTCCCGCATGCGCGAGGACGCCGATTGAGATTATCCCAGATGGCCCGCAATCCCCAAACCGGATCAGTCGTCCGTGAGCGTGACGTGCAACCCACCCACGAGCGCGGCCACGATGTTGTAGACGAAGGCCATCAGGGTGGAGAGCACCGTCAGCAGCACCACGTCCACCACCGCGATGATGGTCGCCATGGAGATCACCCGGTCGAACCGGACGTATTCCATGAGGTTCAGGAGCTGCGGGCTCCCGATCTGATCGAGGAGCTCGGTGATCTGGGCGAAGACCTGCATGGTGTCCAGGACGGTCCACAGCGCGCCGGCTGCCACCACGAGCATGATCCCGATCGCCACCGAGAGCAGGAAGGAGAGCTTCATCACGGACCACGGGTCGATGCGGGCCACGGAGAGCCGCACGCGGCGTGGACCCGTCCAGGTGGCCTGCCGTCGCGTCATTCCCTCGGTGTCGGTTGTCTCTTCGCCCGGTCGGGAACGGTCGGCAGGTCCCCCCTCGGAGGGGCCCGGAGTTGCGGAGAACCCACCGAGCACGGAGGACCGGTTGATGCGGGTCTCCGTGGGGCGGGACTCGTCCATCACCTGCGTCTCCGCGGCGAAGCGCTCGTCGGACCTCGGCTGAGCGGGCGGGGGCGGGGGCGTGGAGTCCTTGCTCATTCGCTCTTCCTCATCTCCGGGGTGCCGTTCTCCCCTGACGCTACGCCATCGGCGCTCTCCGCGACGGCCACATCCTCCGTGTTGCGGGCGACGGCGATGATGCGGTCGCCCTCGTCCGGCTTGGCGAACGTGACGCCCTGCGTGTTCCGGCCGGTCCTGCTCACCTCGTCGATGCACGACCGGACGATCCGGCCACGGCCCATGATGGCGAGCACCTCACCACCCTGCTCGACCACCAGCGCACCCACGAGGTCTCCCCTCGCCTCCACGAGGTTCGCCACCTTGATGCCGAGACCGCCGCGGCCCTGGACACGGTACTCGCTCAGCGCTGTGCGCTTCGCGAACCCGCCCTCGGTGACCACGAACAGGTCCGCGCCGGACACGACCTTCTGCATGGTGAGAAGGCTGTCCCCGGGCCGGAACTTCATCCCCACCACCCCCGAGGTGGCGCGGCCCATCGGACGCAACTGGTCGTCGTCGGCACTGAAGCGGATGGACATCCCGTGGCGGGAGACGAGCATGAGGTCGTCGTCCGCGTTCACGATGGAGCCCGCGACGAGCTCGTCCGGCTCACCGTCCACCTCCCGCAGGTTGATGGCGATCACGCCGCCGGCACGGTTCGAGTCGTACTCGGTCAGGCGGGTCTTCTTCACCAGGCCGGAGCGGGTGGCGAGGACGAGGTACTCGGCCTCCTCGTAGTTCCTGATGACCCCCACCCCGGCGATCCGCTCGTCCGGCTGGAACGCCAACAGGTTGGCGACGTGCTGGCCCTTGGAGTCGCGGCCGCCCTCCGGCAGCTCGTAGGCCTTCGCCCGGTAGACGCGGCCGAGGCTCGTGAAGAAGAGCAGCCAGTGGTGGGTGGACGTCACGAAGAAGTGCTCGACGACGTCGTCCTCCCTGAGCGAGGCCCCACGGATCCCCTTCCCACCCCGGTGCTGGGAGCGGTAGTTGTCCACCCTGGTGCGCTTGGCGTACCCCCCGCGGGTGATGGTGACCACCACCTCCTCCTCGGGGATCAGGTCCTCCACCGACATGTCGCCGTCGTAGGGCAGGATCGTGGTCCGCCGCTCGTCGCCGAACCGGGAGACGATGTCCGCCAACTCGGTGCCGACGATCTCCCTCTGCCGAACGGGCCTGGCGAGGATGTCGTTGTAGTCCGCGATCTTCGCCGCGAAGGTCGCGTGCTCGTCCAGGATCTTCTGGCGCTCCAGGGCGGCGAGCCGGCGGAGCTGGAGGGACAGGATCGCCTCGGCCTGGACCTCGTCCACGCCGAGCAGCTCCATGAGCCCGGTGCGGGCCTCATCGGTGGTCTGGGAGGCGCGGATCAGGGCGATGACCTCGTCCAGCACGTCCAGTGCCTTGAGGTAGCCCTCGAGGAGGTGCATCCGGTCCTCCGCCACGCGCAGCAGGTGGCGGGTGCGCCGGACGATGATCTCGAGCTGGTGGGTGACCCAGTGGCGGACGAACCCGTCGAGGGACAGGGTGCGGGGCACGCCGTCGACGAGCGCGAGCATGTTGGCGGGGAAGTTGTCCTGGAGCTGGGTGTGCTTGTAGAGGTTGTTGAGCACCACCTTGGCGATGGCGTCACGCTTCAGCACGATGACGATGCGCGTTCCGGTGCGCCCGGAGGTCTCGTCCCGCAGGTCGGCGATGCCCGTCAGGCGTCCGTCCCGCACCATCGTGGCGATCTTGTCCACGAGGTTGTCGGGGTTCACCTGGTAGGGCAGCTCGGTGACCACGAGGCACTGCCGGCCCTGGATCTCCTCCACGGACACCACGGCGCGCTGGGTGATCGACCCGCGCCCGGTGCGGTAGGCGTCCTCGATCCCCCGGAGCCCGAGGATGGTGGCACCGGTCGGGAAGTCCGGCCCCTTGACGCGGAGCATCAACTCCCCGAGCAGCTCCTCCTTGGAGGCGTCCGGGTGGTCGAGGAACCACTGCACGCCCTCGGCCACCTCGCGCAGGTTGTGGGGCGGGATGCGGGTGGCCATCCCGACCGCGATCCCCTCCGAGCCGTTGACCAGCAGGTTCGGGAACCGCGAGGGGAGGACCACGGGTTCCTGGTCGCGGCCGTCGTAGTTGTCCTGGAAGTCGACGGTCTCGCTGTCGATGTCCCGCACCATCTCCATGGCGAGCGGGGCCATCTTGCACTCCGTGTACCGGGGCGCGGCCGCCGACTGGTTCCCGGGCGAACCGAAGTTCCCCTGGCCGAGGACGAGCGGGTGTCGCATCGACCACGGCTGGACGAGCCGCACGATCGCGTCGTAGATGGCGGTGTCACCGTGCGGGTGGTAGGTGCCCATGACGTCGCCGACCACGCGCGCGCACTTGGAGAAGCCGGAGTTGGGCCGGTAGCCGCCGTCGTACATGGCGTAGAGGATCCGCCGGTGGACGGGCTTCATGCCGTCGCGGACGTCGGGGAGGGCGCGGCCCACGATCACGCTCATCGCGTAGTCGAGGTAGGAGCGCTGCATCTCGGACTGCAGGTCCACCTGCTCGATCCGGTCCCGCCCCGCGGTGGAGACGTCGATCTCCGTGGTGTCGTCGTACTCGTCGCTCACGTGTCAGTCCTAGATGTCGAGGAAGCGCACGTCTTTGGCGTTGCGCTGGATGAAGCTGCGGCGGGCGTCCACGTCCTCCCCCATGAGGATGGAGAAGATCTCGTCCGCGGCCGCGGCCTCGCCGATGGTGATCTGCCGGAGCGTGCGCGTATCGGGGTTCATCGTGGTCTCCCACAGCTCGGAGTCGTTCATCTCGCCGAGGCCCTTGTACCGCTGGATCGCGCCCTCCTTGGGCAGCCTCTTGTTCTCCGCCAGCCCGAGTTGCAGCAGGGCGTCGCGCTCCTTGTCCGAGTAGACGTACTGGTGGGGGGCGTTCGTCCACTTGAGCCGGTAGAGCGGCGGCTGGGCGAGGTACACGTGCCCCTCGGAGATGAGGGGCTTCATGTAGCGGAACAGGAGGGTGAGCAGGAGCGTGGCGATGTGCTGCCCGTCGACGTCCGCGTCGGACATCAGCACGATCTTGTAGTAGCGGAGCCTGCCGATGTCGAACTCCTCCCCCACCCCGGTGCCGAGCGCCGTGATGAGGGACTGGATGGCCTCGCTGCCCATGGCGCGGTCCGGGCGGGCCTTCTCGACGTTCAGGATCTTCCCGCGCAGCGGCAGGACTGCCTGGGTCTTCGGATCGCGCCCCTGGACGGCGGAGCCTCCCGCCGAGTCGCCCTCGACGATGAAGATCTCCGAGATCGTGGCGTCCCTCGAGGTGCAGTCCTTCAGCTTCCCCGGCATCGAGGCGGACTCCAGCGCGCCCTTCCGCCGTGTCGCCTCCCGGGCCTTGCGCGCCGCGACCCGCGCGGCCGAGGCCTGCTGCGCCTTCCGGATGATCTCCTTCGCCTCGCCCGGGTGCGCGTCGAGCCAGTCCCCCAGGTGCGAGTACAGCTGCTGCTGCACGAAGGTGCGCGCCTCGGTGTTGCCGAGCTTCGTCTTCGTCTGGCCCTCGAACTGGGGTTCGCCGAGCTTGACGGAGACGACGGCGGTCAGGCCCTCGCGCACGTCGTCGCCCGTCAGGTTGTCGTCCTTCTCCTTCAGCAGGCCCTTCTCGCGGGCGTACTTGTTGATCAGGGAGGTCAGCGCGGAACGGAAGCCCTCCTCGTGGGTGCCACCCTCCGAGGTGTTGATCGTGTTGGCGTACGTGTACACGGACTCGGAGTACCCGTTGGTCCACTGGAGTGCGATCTCGAGCGAGATGCGGCGCTGGACGTCCTCAGCCTCCAGGTAGATCACCTCGGGGTTCACGGCCTCGGCGCGCTTCATGGAGTTCAGGTAGGTGACGAAGTCCACCAGGCCACCCTCGTACAGGTAGCTCACCTCGCGATGGCCCGGCCTCGGGTCGTCCGACGGCCCCGCCTCGTCCCCGGTGATCTCGTCCCCCTCGTCGGTGGCGGAGGGGCGCTCGTCCGTCAGGGTGATCCGCAAGCCCTTGTTGAGGAAGGCCATCTGCTGGAACCGCACCCGGAGGGTCTCGAAGTTGAAGTCCGTGGTCTCGAAGATGGTGCGGTCCGGGTAGAACGTCTGCGTGGTCCCCGTCTCCTCCGTCTCCTCGCCCATCACCAGCGTGGTCAGGGGACGGCCGCCGTCGCCGAACGTCTGGCGCCAGACGTGGCCCTGCCGGCGGACCTCGGTCTCCACGCGCTCCGAGAGGGCGTTCACCACCGAGATGCCCACGCCGTGGAGGCCACCGGAAACGGCGTACCCACCGCCACCGAACTTGCCGCCGGCGTGCAGGATCGTCATGACCACCTCGACGGTCGGGCGTCCCTCCGTCGGGTGGATGTCCACGGGGATGCCACGCCCGTCGTCACTTACCCGCACGCCGCCGTCGGCCTGGAGGGTGACCTCGATGTGGGTGCAGTAGCCCGCGAGTGCCTCGTCCACGGAGTTGTCGACCACCTCGTAGACCAGGTGGTGCAGGCCGCGCTCGCCTGTGGAGCCGATGTACATCCCGGGACGCTTGCGCACCGCCTCGAGGCCCTCCAGGACCGTGATGTTCTCCGCGCCGTAGGCCTGCCCGTTCGCTTCTGCCACGCAGGATCTCCTCAGTGTCGATTGGTGCCACGTCGCGGCACTCGATGAGCCGTCACGTCCGCGGCAGCACTGGGCCCGCGGGAAGGGGCCGTCGTGCTCTCATTCTACCCCGGGTTCCCTGCCCTGAGCGCCTGTCCACAGGGTTGGGGACCCACCCACCAGAACCACCCCAACGGCCCGCAGCGGGCCGTCTGCGAGCTCCTAGCCGTAGGTGTCCCTCGGCCCACGTCCCCGAACTGACCTGAGGCCGTGCTTCCAGCTCGGGCCTGCCGGGCCGAGGACCGTGATCTCGCGAACCACGTCCGCGCCCACCACTGCCGCGATGCGCCGCCGCAGCTCACCCTGGAGGAGCTTCACCTGCGTGGCCCATGCCGTCGACGACGCCCTCACCACCAGGTGACCGTCCTCGAACCGTTCGATCGCGGCATGCTCCGCGACCTCATCGCCCACGATCTCCCGCCAGCGCCCCACGACTCCCGCCACCTCCAGCGGCTCCTCCCAGCCGCGGACATGAATGATGGCGTCGGCGACGGCGCCGACCGGCTGGGGATCACGCGCGGACGGCCGCGCCCCGCTCCCGGCGTTGCCGAGGCCCGGGCCGGCCGCCACTCCCCCCGGTTCCTGGGGCGCCTTCCGCCTCCGTTTCCGGTATCCGGGTGACCTCGCGAGCTGGCGCGCGCGCTCGACGGCCTGGTGGGCTGCGGCGTCGTCGTCGGTCACGTCAACTCCTCCACGGTGCCGGCGAGGACGTGGAAGCGCTGCCCGGTGAGATCCGTGGGGATGTCCTCCGCCACGGCAGCGGTGACGAACACCTGCTGCGCCCGTCCGACCATGTCGGCCAGCCGGGCCCGGCGGCGGCTGTCAAGCTCCGCGAACACGTCGTCGAGGATGAGGATGGGGCTCTCGCCGGCCGGATCCTCGGCCGCCAGCAGGTCGAACGCCCCCATCCTCAGGGCAAGGGCGAGGGACCAGGACTCGCCGTGCGAGGCGTACCCCTTGGCAGGCAGGTCCCCGATCGAGAGCGCGAGGTCGTCCCGATGTGGTCCGACCAGGCACACACCGCGGTCCATCTCCTGCCGCCGGAGGTCCTGCATGGCCGCGATCATACGTCGCGTCAGGCCCGGCACGTCACGGTCCCGGTCGACGGCGTCCGCCGCCCCGTCCCCGCCGGCGCCACCCTCCGGCGCCCTCCCCTCCTCGGCGCGGACGAGGGACGAGCGAATCGTCAGGGCCGCGTCCCCGGCGCTGTCCGAGACGGTGCGGTAGGCGGCAACGACGTGGGGCGCCAGCTCTGCCACCAGCTCGGCGCGGGCGGCGATGAGCTGGGCACCGGCCGCGGCGAGGTGACCGTCCCACACGTCCAGGGTGGCGAGGAGAGTGTCCGGCGCTCGCCGCCCCCCACCGGTTGACTTGAGCAGGGCGGACCGCTGGCGGACGATCCTGTCGTACTCCGACCGGACAGCCGCGAGCCGCGGTGTCCGGGTGACCACGAGGTCGTCGAGGTAACGCCGCCGGTCGGACGGATCGCCCTTGACGAGCGCGAGGTCCTCCGGGGCGAAGACCACCGTCCGCACGATGCCGAGGACGTCACGCGTC
>RZYE01000112.1 GCA_009930425.1 Actinomycetota bacterium
GCCTCCACCCTCTCGATCGCCGCGACGATCTCGGGGACCGAGCTGACCTCCGGCTTCCGGGAGACGTCGACGTTGATGAGCTTCTGGGGGAAGACATCCATCTGCTTCGCGAGCTCGGACAGCGGCTGGCTGGACTTGAGCATGGCAGCCACGAGCTGGAGTGCGGACAGGATGCCGTCACCCGTGGTGTGGTGCCGGAGGAAGATCATGTGCCCGGAGTCCTCGCCTCCCAGGACGGCGCCCAGCCGCTGCATGTCCTCGAGCACGTAGCGGTCGCCCACCTTCGAGGCGTGATGGGTGAACCCATACTTCTCGCACGCGATCTTGAGCCCGAGGTTGCTCATGATCGTGGTCACCAGGAGGTCGTTCGCGAGGCGGCCCTCCTTCTTGAGCTGGCGGGCACAGATGACGAGGATCTGGTCACCGGTGATCTCAGCGCCGTTCTCGTCGACGGCGATCAGCCGGTCCCCGTCCCCGTCGAAGGCGAGCCCGATGGCCGCTCCCGTCTCGATGACGGTCCGGCGGAGGTCCTGGGTGTGCTGCGACCCGCAGTTGTCGTTGATGTTGAGGCCGTTGGGCTCGTCGTGGATGAGCGTGACGTCCGCACCGAGCTCGCGGAACACGGCGGGTGCCACCTGGTAGGTCGCCCCGTTGCCCACATCCATGGCGATCTTGATGCCCTCGAGCGACAGGCTGCGGGGGAAGGTGTTCTTGAGGAACACGATGTAGCGGGCCATGGCGTCGTCGAGCCGTACCGCCTTGCCCATGTCCTCGGCCGGGGGAACCATCTCGGGGAGCCTGCCGGAGAGGATGAGGTCCTCGATCTCCGCCTCCTGCGCGTCCGAGAGCTTGAACCCCGAGCCCGAGAACACCTTGATGCCGTTGTCCTGGAAGGGATTGTGGGACGCCGAGACCACGAAACCCGCGTCCGCCCGCATGCTCTCGGTGATGTAGGCGATGCCGGGCGTGGGCAGGACACCCACCATCTGCGCGTGGCCACCCATCGAGGTGACACCCGACTCGAGGGCACTCTCGAGCATGTAACCCGAGATCCGGGTGTCCTTGCCGATCACGATGTGGGTCCGGTGGCCTCGCTTCCGCAGGACGTGGGTCACCGCCTGGCCGACGGCGAAGGCCATCGCCGCGTCCATGGGGTAGCGGTTCGCCTCGCCCCGGATCCCGTCAGTTCCGAACAGTCTGCCCACGGGCTTCTCCTTGTGTGTTGGGTGCCGTCAGCCGGCGGAGTAGAGGTTGAGCGACGGGACGATGGCCGTCGCACGGGAACGCAAGCCGTCCACGATGCCCTGGAGCCAGGCGACTCCCGCATCTGCGACATCGGCGGGGAGTCGCTGGATCGTGGCGATGTAACCGGCCTCGGGGGAGCCGAGGGCGTCGAGGAACGCCGAGCCGTCCGGGAGGTCGGGGGAGTCGAAGAGTGCCGCGAGTTCCCCGACGCGGTCACGGAGCTCGCGCCGGCCCTCGTCGTCAGGCGGGACAGTCGCGACCATGGAGGTGAGGCGGGTGACGCGCTCCTTCCGGGCGGAGGCGAGGACTCCCAGTGCGCCCTCGTACACCAGCGGGCCGAGTTCCTGCCTGGCGAAGAACGGCTGGCGGACCTCGCGGTACCAGGCGTCCAGTGCCGCGAGGTTGGCAAGGTAGTCCAGGTTCTTCTCCACCACGCGGCGCAGCTTCCGGTGGGCGTGGGCCGTCATCGGCCTCGACACCCCTCTGGCCGGCGGGGCGATCACGAACTGGCCGTCCTCGAGGATGTCGTCCCGGAGGATCGAGCCCGCCCCGACGACACTCCCGAAGCCCGTCACGACAGGTCCGACCGCGCCTCCCTGCCCGCCCAGGAAGATGGGGCGCTCGCGAAGCATCACCCCGCGCGGCACGTCGCCGAAGAGCGAGGGCGTGGCCTTGGTCCCATCGGGGGTGAAGTTGAAGTGGATGTAGGAGGAACCGACCTCCGAGTGGTCCTTCCGGCTCGTCCCGCCCGCCATCAGGCAGTCGCAGAAGTTGATGAGGCTGCCGAGGGTGACGAAGGGGAGCAGGATCGTCTGCTTCAGGCCGACGGTGTGCGCCCCGTTCGCCTCCTCCTCCAGCAGCGTCCCGGCACGCACGTGCGCACCGAGCCCCATGTTCGCCCCCTCCAGGAAGACGGAGTTCGCGAAGTAGCCGCCCTTGAGCTGGACGCCGGGCCCGAGGTGGCAGTCCTCGATCGTGACCGGGCCCTCCGCGCCGAGTGCGACGCCGGCGGAGATGACGGTCTGTGCCCCGTGGATGCGACAGCCGGGGTGGAGGGTGACGCGATCGCCGGAGATGCGTGCGACGTCGACCTCGGGGCCGATGTCGAGCGACAGTGGATTCGGGATGGAGACCCCCTTGGCGATCAGGGCGCGGACCGCGTCCTGTCCACGTGGCTCAAGCTCCATCGGTGATCCTCACGTCCTCGGGTTGTCGGCGGGTCACATGGTATCGCGGTGGGTCCCACACCGGGCTCAGTCGCCCGCCTCACCGGGCGAGGTACTCGGACGCGGCCTCCTGTTCCGCTCGGACCACGCGGTCGAGCGCGGAGACCGCGGCCGACTCGAGCTTCCTCCCGACCAGGGGAATGGATGCCGTCACGTCCCCGCTGTAGACACGCTCGGTTCCGTCCGCGGTGGCGTCGAGGCGGAAGCTGGCAGAGGCGCGGGCCGGCAGTCCCTCGACCTCGACCGTCATGGTCCCTGTCGGCGAGCGGTCGCCGGCCTCCGGCTGCCAGAGTTCGATCAGGTGGATGCGCAGGTTCGGTGGGACGAACCGGCGGTAGCTGGCGGGCACCATCGAGGAGGGTACCGACGCCTTCACCGAGATCCGGGGTGCGCCGTCGCGGGTCTCCACGGACTGTTCGACTGCCTCGATGCCGAGCTTGCGGAGCCGGAACTCCAGGTAGCCGGGATCGAGGAGCAGCGCGGTGGTTGCCGCAAGGTCACCCGGGTAGCGGACGGTCGATTCGAACTTCATGGGACATCCCTCCTGTGCCAACACTAACGGGCCGCCCCCTAGTCTGGGGGTGTGGCGAACCTTGGCGAGATGCTCCGCATCCATGGGAACCTCCTCCCGAACGAGACCGAGTGGCTGCACCTCCTCGTCGTGGACTGGCAGGTGGTCGCGGACCTGTCGTTCTCCGACCTCGTGCTGTGGATCGAGCAGGACGACGGCTTCGTCGCGGTGGCCCACTCCCGGCCGTCAACGGGGGTCACGGTCCACCAGGACGACGTCGTGGGACAACGGCTCCCACCCGCGCGCGTCGAGCTGATGAGGAGGGCACTCAGCGAGAACACCATCCAGCACTCCCAGGAACCCCGGTGGACGGGGTCCTATGCCGTTCGCGAGGACCTGGTCCCCGTGGTCTGCGACGGGCGGGCCATCGCCGTGATGGCGAGGGAGGCGAACCTCGGCATCGCGCGGTCGCCGTCCAGGCTCGAGGTGAACTACCTCGCCCTGGCGGACGAGTTGTGCGCCATGATCGCGCGCGGCGAGTTCCCCAACCTGTCGGCCCCGGCCGCGCGGAGGGGTTCCCCGCGGGTGGGTGACGGGATCGTTCGCCTCGACTCCGACGGTGTCGTGCTGTATGCCAGCCCGAACGCCATGAGCGGATTCCACCGGCTCGGGGTGACCGGCCCGCTCGTGGGGACCGTGCTCGCGACCGGTGTCGTCGAGAGGCTCGAGGTGCACAGCACCGTGGACGAGACCCTCGCGGTCGTCCTGATGGGCAGGGCGGCCTGGCGGACCGAGGTGGAGTCGCACGGTGTATCGCTCTCGCTCCGGTCGATCCCGCTCACCGAGTACGGACGGAGGCGCGGTGGCCTGCTCCTGATGCGAGACGTCTCCGAGATCCGGCTGCGCGAGCGGGAGCTCCTCACCAAGGACGCGACGATCCGGGAGATCCACCACCGCGTGAAGAACAACCTCCAGACCGTCTCCGCACTGCTCCGGTTGCAGGCCCGCAGGTCCACCTCAACGGAGACCCGCAGCGCCCTCGGGGAGGCGCAGCGCCGGGTCGCGACGATCGCCGTGGTCCACGAGACCCTGTCCCAGACCATCGACGAGTCCGTCGACTTCGATGAGCTGATCGGGCGGATCCTCTCCATGACCGCTGACATCGCGACCCCGGAGAAACGCGTCTCCACCCGTTTCGAGGGGAGCTTCGGCCGCATCTACGCCAATGTCGCGACCTCGCTGGCCGTCGTGCTGACCGAACTGGTCGCCAACGCCGTCGAACACGGGCTGGGGAGGACCGGCGGCGAGGTGGTCGTCCGCGCGCGACGCGTCGAGGACGACCTGCAGGTGGAGGTGGTCGACGACGGCGTCGGACTGTCTGACGGCGCCCCCGGGCCCGGCCTCGGTACCCAGATCGTCCGGACGCTCGTCACCGGCGAATTGCGCGGCGGCATTGCCTGGGGGGAGGGCGAGGGTGGTGGCACAGTGGTCACCCTGCACGTCCACCTCCAGGAGCCGACGGTGCGCCACGACTCGGGCGAGGATTGAGGAGGAGAGGGCCGACGGAGCCGGGCATGGGGAGAACACGAAGGAGGGGGCACCGTGGTGCCCCCTCCTCGACGACGTGTGTCAGCTGGCGCGGCGAGCCCTCGCGGTGCGGCGCTTGAGTGCGCGGCGCTCGTCCTCGCTGAGGCCACCCCAGACGCCGGCGTCCTGACCGGTCTCGAGGGCCCACTTGAGGCAGGTGTCCATCACGGGGCAGCGGTGGCACACGGCCTTCGCCTCCTCGATCTGGACGAGGGCCGGGCCAGTGTTGCCGATCGGGAAGAACAGCTCGGGGTCCTCCTCGAGGCACGCGGCACGGTGGCGCCAGTCCATCAACAACTCCTTCTTGGCACAGCAATGCACCGAATAGTCACCCGGGCGAATTCCTGCACGCGTTTCGCTTCTTGCAGAAATCAAGCTTCACACGGCCTCCACAGGCTGACAAGGGCTCCGCGCCGGCACGCGGGGTGTGCTTGCTCACACCTGTGACCTGCCCCACGCTCGGGCATCGTGCCGCTCACTAGACTGCCCACATGATCGCCGCTCGGCCCACATCGGTCGTCGTGGCCGCCTCGGTCACGATCGCCATGGCAACGGTGTTCGCTGCCGTGGCGATCTGGGACCTCGTGGCCGGGGACACCACCGGTCCACGCCTCGGCACCAACTACTACTACATCATCGCGGCGGCAATCCTGATCCCGGCGTCGTTGGCACTCCTGTCAGGACGGACGTGGCCCCGTGGGGTGCTCGTGACATCCCACCTCCTCATCGTCCTGTCGATGATCGCCCTGGCGGCCGTTCTCGGATGGATCGCGGTACTCGCGGTGGGACTGTCCACCGTCGCACTGATCGCGTTGGCGACCCCGAGCGCCCGGGCGTTCCTCTCCGGCGGGCGCCGGGACAACTTCCTGGACGACTGATGTGAGAGCGGTGGCGAGCCGTAGCGCGGTCGCCCTGCCGCGGTGGACGAGGATCCCGTACCCCGGAGTCCCCGGTTCGAGTTCCGTGGTGTGCTCGGCTCCCGGGAGCCGTGGGTGGAGGTCTGGGCGGAGGAGCACCACCGTGCTCGCGGCACGCAGGCGGGCGAGGACACCGGACCATGATGCCGAGAGGTCACCCGGGGTCGCGGTGGCGACCACGGGGTGAGAGACGTCCTCGAGCTCGCCATCCTGGAGCACGCTGCCCGGGTACTGCCGATGGATGAGGCGGGCGGTCGTCGAACGTCCGCTCCCCGGCGGCCCCACGACGACGACGTCTCCCTCGGCCGCGACGCTCACCGCCGCCGAGGAGGTCGAACCGAGGACGATGCGCCCCGGCACGGGTTCGACCTCTCCGGGCGGGGGCAACGGCTGGAACCTCCTGGCATTCCCGGGTGGCGGGGACGGGGGGCGCTCCCACGTGGCGACCTGGATGGTCACGCCGTCCGGCATCAGGAGTCCCCGGCCGGGCATGAGGGGTCCGCAGACGTCGGGGGCCAGTGACCGCGGGAGGCCGGAGGCGAGCGCGGAGGCAGGGTCGAGTCCGGCGAGGTGGAGGTGCCGTGTGAGAGGCGCCGCCCACCGTGCGTGCACCATCCCGGGCGGAGCGGTGGCGACCACACGGGTGCCACTCGAGCGTGCGGTGCGCACGAACGCCGCAAGTTCCCCCGCTGCACTGCCCTCCCCGTGCAGTCCGTCATGGGCGTCGATCCAGAGCTCCACGTCGTCGAGCACCAGCGTGCG
Source organism: Actinomycetota bacterium (assembly GCA_009930425.1). Lineage (GTDB taxonomy): Bacteria > Actinomycetota > Actinomycetes > Actinomycetales > Actinomycetaceae > UBA1383. The sequence goes on from RZYE01000112.1 coordinate 6,249, forward strand.
CCCGCTGCCGCCTGCACGAGCCAGGTGTCGCAGGAGCTCGCCGATCAGGCGGGTCTGACGCGGGTGGACGACTCCTCCGAAGGCGCCG
>RZYE01000562.1 GCA_009930425.1 Actinomycetota bacterium
CATGTCGCTCGGCGGCCCCGCGAACGGCAACCGGGACCTGCTGACCAACGCGGTCGACAACCTCGACCGCGGCGGCATCGTGGTGGCGGTCTCCGCCGGTAACGAGGGCCCCGACTACTACACGGTCGGCTCGCCGGGCTCCGCCGAGCGGGCGCTGACGGCGGGCGCCAGTTCCGTGGGGCACACGGTGGCGCTGGACATCACCCACGGAGAGTCCTCGTGGGAGGCTGCGATCGGAGACTTCCTGGTGCCCGCAGAGGACCTGACCGAGAACCTCAGTGTCGTGACCATGCCTCGGGATGGTGAATTCGTCCTCGGGACGGCCTGTGCTGCTGATGACAATCTTGAGAAGCGACTGAAAGACGTGAGCGGGACCATCGCACTGATCGGGCGAGGGGACTGCTCGTTCAGCGAGAAGGTTGCGAACGCTGATGATGCGGGAGCAGTGGCGGTGATCGTCGCCAACAACATCGCCGGTGACGGGCCGATCGCGATGGCCGCCTCTGGCCCCATCTCGGACATCCCAGCCGTCGGAGTGTCGATGGAGAGTGGCACGGCTCTCCGGGACCTCGCAAGCAAGAACTCCGATCTCGAGGTCACGATGGAGGCACCCACCTACCGCCGAGCGCTCACGGACGACCAGGGAGACCTCCTCGACAACGCGCTCATGGACTTCTCCTCGGCAGGCCCCACGGACGTGAGCTACCGCGTCAAGCCCGACGTCGTCGCCCCCGGCGGTAACGTGCTTTCCGCGATTCCCGGTGGCTGGGCGTTCTACGACGGCACCTCGATGGCGGCGCCACACCTCGCGGGAATGGCTGCCGTGGTGAGTCAGGCGCATCCAGAGTGGGATGCCTGGCAGGTGCGGTCGGCGATCGTGAACACCGCGGCACGGGACGGAGTCCTCCCTGTCGGAGGCTCCGGCGTGGAGGTGGACGTCCAGAGGGTCGGCTCGGGTCTCGCTGACCTTGGTGCTGCTGTGGAGGCAACGGTCGCCCTGAGCAGCCCGAGCGTCTCGTTCGGGGCGATCCCGTCCGGCAGCGGACGGCTCCTGACGAGGGAACTCACGATCACCAACCCGACCGACGGAACCCTTGAGCTCCAACTGTCCGTCGACGACAAGGAGACCGTCGTGGACACCACGTTCTCGGTCAGCTACTCCCGCCCGCTCGAGTTGGGCGAGGGGGAGAGCGCGACCGTCACGGTCAGCTTCCGCGCCGAGAAGGGAGTTGACATCGGTGGCACCCAGGCTGTCCTCGTGGTGAAGGCGGTGAGCGG
>RZYE01000563.1 GCA_009930425.1 Actinomycetota bacterium
CCAGCGGCTGGAGGGCAGCGAGACACGCCACCAGGAGGCGTCACGGCGCCTGGCCGAGGTGCAGGCCACGCTCGACGGGGCGCGCGCGGCCAGTCCCGACGCCTCCCTCGAGGACGCCGTGGTGGCGGCAGCAGCAGCCGTGGAGACGGCCCGGTCGGCCGAGGCGGAGGCTGTCCGCCAACTGGAGGCGCAGGACCCGGATCGGGTGCGCGGCGAGCGGGAGACGGCGGAGGCCTCCGTGCGGGTGTGGGCGGAGCGCCGGCGTGTGCAGGCGGAGGAACGTGCGAGCATCCGGGGCCGGCTGGAGAAGGTGGGGAGTGCGGGCCTGCAGGAGGAGTGCGATGCGGCGCTCTCCCGCCTGGAGCACGCGCAGCGGGAGCTCGCCGCCGCGGACCGGCGGGCTCGGGCGGCGAAGCTGCTGCGGGAGGCGTTGCTGCGGCACCGGTCCGCGGCGCAGCAGGCCTACGCCACGCCCTTCGCGGAGGCGGTGAACCGGCTCGGCCGGGTGGTCTACGACGAGGGGTTCGAGGTGGAGGTGGACGACCAGTTGCGCGTTGTCTCCCGACTCCTCGACGGGCGGGTGATCCCGTTCGAGGCCCTGTCCACCGGGGCGAAGGAGCAGCTCGCCGTGCTGACCAGGCTGGCGTGCGCCGGCCTGGTGGACGGACAGCAGGGTGTCCCCGTGGTCATCGACGACGCGCTCGGCTACTCGGATCCCGACCGGTTGCGGCGGATCTGCGCGGCGTTCAACGTGCTCGAGCACGACTCCCAGGTGATCCTCCTGACCTGCACCCCAGGCCGGTACGCGGACATCCGCGGCGCGGAGTTCGTGACGCTGAGCTAGCTCACTGCGAGCGTTCGCGCACCTCGGTGGCGATGTCGAGGCGCCGGACCGCACGCATCCCGGGCCACAGGGAGACCGCGGTGACGAGGAACATGGCGGCGATGGTGAGCGCCATCGTGGCTGGTCTCGTCTCCAGGTCGAACGAGAGCATGTCGGTGGAGTAGGTGGACATCAACCAGGTGGCCGCGGTGTGGGCGATGAGCGCCCCCGGAACCACTCCGATGGCCGTGAGGATCATGTTCTCCGCCAGCACGTACCGCCCGATCCGCCGGTGCGAGATGCCGTTGGCGCGCATCGTGGCGAGTTCCCCGGTGCGCTCGGCGAGGTTCACCGAGACCACGTTGTAGATGAGGGCCACCGCGAGCACCCCACCGAAGGCCAGCATCAGGCCGACGATCAGGTAGAAGAGCCCCATGTACTGCTCGATCATG
>RZYE01000564.1 GCA_009930425.1 Actinomycetota bacterium
GCGGGTGACCGTGGGGGACGTCCGGCGCGTCCGCGCCTGAGGAGATGTGTCCTGCGCCACATCGACCGCTAGGCTAGGCCGAGTGAACGATCCCGGCAGGACTGACGGCATGACCCCGCCGTCGTCCCGCCGCACCCGCGGGCGGCCCGACGCCGCTCCCCGCATCCGCAGCTCCGAGTCCGCCGACGAGGCGGCGCCCGTGGTGCAGCCCCCGCCCGCCCCGCGCGTGAAGGGCACGGCGCGGCCCCGGCAGTCCAGCATGACCGTGCGCGGCGTGTCCCGGCAGCGGCCCCGCTCGCGCCGCTCCGTGGTGGAGGACATCCAGGAGACGCTGCTGGGTGGCCCGCCCACGCTCACGATGCCGGAGCTGGCGGAGCGGGCCGGCACCACGGTGGAGATGGCCCGGCGGTTCTGGCGGGGCATGGGGTACGCCAACGTCGCGGACGACGCGCCCACGTTCACCGAGGCGGACGTGCAGTCGCTGCGGAGCTGGACGGAACTGCTGGCGATCGGGCTCATCGACGAGGACACGATGCTGTCCCTGCTGCGCGCCCAGAGCTACAACGCGGACCGGCTGGCCCTGTGGCAGTTCGAGGCCGCCGTCGAGTCCCAGATGCGGCTGAAGGACCTGGAGGACACCGCGGCGCGGCTCGCCGTGATGAACGCACTGCCGCGGTACGCGGACTTCGGCGTGGAACAGCTCGACTACACGTGGCGCCGCCGGATGGCCTCCCTCGCGGAGCGCATCGAGAGCGAGACCGCCCAGCGAGCCCTGGAGCCGGAGCAGGGGGACATCCTCCCGCTGCCGCGGGCCCTCGGGTTCGTGGACATGGTGGCGTTCACGTCCCGCGCTCGGCAGCTCGGCAGCCGCGGGCTCGCCGAGCTGGTGCAGGGCTTCGAGTTCACCGCCCGGGACGTGATCGCCGCGAACGGCGCGCGCGTGGTCAAGACGGTGGGGGACGCGGTGCTCTACATCGCCGACGACCTGCTCACCGCCGCCCGGGTCTCCCTCACGATGGTGGAGGCGATCCGCGCCAACCCGCTGCTGCTGCCGGTGCGGGGCTCGCTCGTGTGGGGGCGGGTGGTCTCCCGGTCCGGGGACATCTTCGGCCCCGCTGTGAACCTCGCCTCCCGCCTCATCGACGTGGCGCCCAAGGACTCGGTGTACATGGACGAGACCACGGCCGCCATGCTCGCCAAGCACCCGCAGGCGGGCGACTTCATCCAGGTGCCCCAGGATGAGGTGACCCTGCAGGGGATCGGGCGGATCCGGCC
>RZYE01000565.1 GCA_009930425.1 Actinomycetota bacterium
TCGCAGGGCGAGCGGCTGCGGGAGGCGGCGGCGTTCGCGGCACGGGTGGGGGCGTTCGCGTGCACCGGGCACGGCGCCCAGCCGTCCTACCCGCGGGCGATGGACGAACTCCCAGGCTGACCGTCAATCGGCGAGCCCGGCCAGCTCCACGACGTCGCCGTACCCCTCCCTCTCCATGTCCTCCAACGGGACGAAGCGCAACGCCACGGAGTTGATGCAGTAGCGCAGGCCACCGTCGTCGGCCGGGCCGTCGCGGAAGACGTCCCCGAGGTGGGAGTCCCCGGCGCGGCTGCGGACCTCGGCGCCGGAGGGTGGCGGGCTGCTGTCCGGGTGGTGCGTGACCACGTACGGGACGAGTGGGCGCGTGAAGCTCGGCCAGCCGGTGCCGGAGTGGAACTTGTCCCGGGAGGAGAACAGCGGCTCGCCCGTGACCACGTCGGCGTAGATCCCCGGCTCGAAGAGCCCGTCGTAGGGGTTGTCGAAGGGCGGCTCGGTGCGGTCCTCCTGGGTGACGCGGAACTGCAGGTCGGTGAGCCGTTCCCTCAGTTCATCCTCGGGCGGCTTCGGGTGGTCCGCCGCCCGGATGAGGGGCTCCTCGGCCAGGGAGAGGTCGATATGGCAGTACCCGCCCGGGTTCCTCGCGAGGTAGTCCTGGTGGTACTCCTCCGCCGGGAAGAACTGCAGGAGCGGCTCCACCTCGACGACCACGGGCTCGTCGACCTCCTCCTGCACCTGGGCGAGCCGGTACTCGGCGATCTCGCGGTCCGCCTCGTCCGTCCAGTACACACCCGTGCGGTACTGCTCCCCGACGTCCGGGCCCTGCCGGTCCACGCTCGTGGGATCGATGATGCGCAGGTGGTACAGCAGCAGGTCATCGAGGGTGAGCCGCTCGGGGTCATACCAGACCCGGACCGTCTCGGCGTGGCCGGAGCCGCGGTGGAGATCCTCGTAGGACGGGTCCTCGGTGGTGCCGTTGGCGTAGCCGGAGACGGCGTCCACCACGCCGTCGATGCGCTCCATGTAGGCCTCGACGCCCCAGAAGCATCCGCCGGCGAGATGGATCTCGCGCAGGCCCGCGGGCAGGTCCGCGCTGGCCGCGATGGGGCTGGCGTCCGGCGACGCCGCCGCGGACGGAGCCCCGCCGGGAGGCTCCGCCGTCGTGCCGCAACCGCCGACGAGGAGGGCGGCCGCGAGGACGGGCACCCAGCGCATCAGAACACCAGCACGATCTTCCCGCCCGCGGAACGCGACTCACTGAGGCGGTGGGCCTCGGC
>RZYE01000113.1 GCA_009930425.1 Actinomycetota bacterium
GACCCACAGGAGGATCGTGACGAGGGCGGTCGCGGAGGCGAGCAGCGGGTTGTCCGACGCACCGACCACCGAGGTGCCGAGCACGCGGATCACTGCCGTTGCGACCCCACCGAGCGCGGCGCCCATCAGGAGGTCGCGGCGCGGCACCCGCAGGCCCGCGAAGAACCGGAACAGGAAGATGAAGACCGCGAAGTCCACCGCGGCACCGAGGAGGAACGTGCCGGCCCGCAGGAGGAACGCGGTGACGGGCCCGTCGATGCCCAACCAGTCGAAGACAAGGTTGCCAAGGCTGTTGGCGGCCAGCGACGCGACCGAGGTCACCAGCGTGGCCACGGCGAGCACGAGGAAGCCCAGGAGGTCCCGCAGCTTCTTGAGCACGAACTTCTCGGGGAGGGAGACCACCCCGAACATGCGGCGGATCGAGGCCTTGAGGGCGGTCATCGTGGCAATGGCGGACCAGAGGAGCACGAGGAACGCGATGATCGAGGTCGGGTTGAGCGCGGTGTCCTGCACCAGGTCCTCCGGCTGCAACATCCCATTGCCGGAACCGTCGTCGAGGATGCCGGGCAGCGACTTGTTCACGGTGTCGATGAGCTGCCCGCGCAACTGCTCGTCGTCCCCGAGGACCGCCATGAAGATGGTCCACCCGATGGCCAGTGCGGCGAAGAGCGAGAAGAGGGCGGCGTAGGCGATGCCGCCGGCGAGGAGGTTCCCCTTCGCCGTGCCGACCCGCGCCAGCGTGCGGCCCAGCCGGGTGGACTTGTACCACTCGAACAGCAGCTTTCCCTTGGCCCCGAGGCCCTGCTCGCCCGCGATCTCCTCCCGCAGCGGGGGCCGCTCCACGGCCCGGACCGTGGCGTCCGCAATTTCCTGGTCGCTTGAAGTCATGTCCTCGAGGGTAGCCACATCACGCCCTGGACTGCGCTCCGATGGTGTCCACTCCGCGGAGCGCCTTCCTGCGCTGCCGTACCGCTGTGCTACACCTGTCGGGACAGTGCCGCGGCCCGGGCCCGGCACCGCCTGAACCGATCGTCCCGCCGTGCGGGACAGGACAAAGGACAGCACATGGCAACCTGCTTCACACGCCGCCGGGTCTCCGGGGCGCTCGCCGGGGCCGCCGCCATCACCCTCGCCCTCGCCGGCTGCGCCAGCACCGACGACGACGGCGGCGATGCCGGCGCGACCTCCACCTCGACCGACGGCGGCTCCGCCTCCGCGCAGGAGATCCTGATCGGGACCACGGACAAGATCACGACGATCGACCCCGCCGGTTCCTACGACAACGGCTCCTTCGCCGTGATGAACCAGGTCTATCCCTTCCTGCTCAACACGCCGTACGGCAGCCCGGACGTCGAGCCGGACATCGCGGAATCGGCGGAGTTCGTCTCCCCCACCGAGTACCAGGTGGTCCTCAAGGAGGGCCTGACCTTCGCCAACGGCAACGAGCTGACCGCCTCGGACGTCAAGTTCACCTTCGACCGCCAGTTGGCGATCAATGACGTGAACGGCCCCGCGAGCCTCCTCTACAACCTTGACAGCGTGGACGCCGTCGACGACCTGACCGTGGTGTTCAACCTCAAGAACGGCAACGACCAGGTCTTCCCGCAGATCCTGTCCAGCCCCGCCGGCCCGATCGTGGACGAGGACGTGTTCGCCGCGGACGCGCTCACCCCGGACCAGGAGATCGTGGACGGGCAGGCGTTCGCAGGCCAGTACGCCATCGCCGCGTACGACTTCAACAACCTCGTGGAGTACACCGCGTTCGACGGCTACCAGGGCCTGCTGGGTCCCGCCGAGACCGAGACGATCATCGTCAACTACTACGCCGACTCCTCCAACCTGAAGCTCGAGGTGCAGGAGGGCGCGATCGACGTCGCCCACCGCAGCCTCTCCGCCACGGACATCGAGGACCTCCAGGGGTCCGGGGACGTCACCGTGCACGAGGGCCCCGGCGGCGAGATCCGCTACATCGTGTTCAACTTCAACACGCAGCCCTACGGCGCAGCGACCGCCGAGGCCGACCCGGCCAAGGCGCTGGCCGTCCGCCAGGCCGTCGCCTCCCTGATCGACCGTGCCGAGCTCTCCGAGCAGGTCTACAAGGGCACCTACACCCCGCTGTACTCCTACGTGCCGGACGGACTGACCGGCGCCACCGAGTCCCTCAAGGACCTGTACGGCGACGGCGCGGGCGGCCCGGACGCCGAGGCCGCGGCGCAGCTCCTCGCCGACGCGGGCGTCTCCACCCCGGTGGCGCTGAACCTGCAGTACTCGGACGACCACTACGGCCCGTCCTCCGGTGACGAGTACGCGCTCATCAAGAGCCAGCTCGAGGCCGACGGCCTGTTCGCCGTCAACCTGCAGACCACCGAGTGGGTGCAGTACTCGAAGGACCGCTCGTCCGACGTCTACCCGGCCTACCAGCTCGGCTGGTTCCCGGACTACTCGGACGCGGACAACTACCTGACCCCGTTCTTCCTGATCGAGAACTTCCTGGCGAACCACTACGAGAACCAGGAGGTCAACGACCTCATCCTCGAGCAGGGGGTCACCACCGACCCCGCCGAGCGCCAGGCCAAGATCGAGGAGATCCAGGACAAGGTGGCCCAGGACCTGTCCACGGTTCCCTACCTCCAGGGCGCGCAGGTCGCGGTGGCGGGCAACGACGTCGAGGGCGTCACGCTCGACGCCTCCTTCAAGTTCCGCTACGGGACCCTCACCAAGGGCTGACTCCCCTCCACCTGACGTCAGGGGGCGGCCCGCCCGTGCGGGTCGCCCCCTGACGCAATCCAAGGGACGACCATGACCACATCCGCTCCACCGGCAGCGGTGGCGAGCGCGAACCGCAGGTCGGGCGGCAGCCCCCTGGTCCGCTATCTCGTCACCCGGTTCCTCCTGATCTTCCCGACCATCCTCATCCTCGTCTCGATGGTCTTCGTGTTCATGCGGGCCACCGGTGACCCCATCACCGCAGCGCTCGGCGGCCGCCTGACGCCCGACCAGCTCGCCGAGCGCATCGAGGCGGCCGGGTACAACCGTCCGCTGTACGTGCAGTACGTCGAGTACCTCCGTGACATCTTCACGGGGAACTTCGGCACCACCCTGAGCGACAACCGCCCCGTCACCGAGATCCTCACCACCTACGGCACGGCCACCCTCGAGCTCGCGATCTTCGCGCTGGTCGTGGCGCTCATCGTCGGGGTCCCGCTCGGCATGGTCGCCGGCTACTTCCGGGACAAGACTCCCGATGCGATCCTCCGGGTCGCGGCGATCCTGTTCTACGCCACCCCGGTCTTCTTCGCCGGCCTCATGCTCAAGCTCGTCTTCTCCGTGTGGGCGGGCGTCCTGCCCGTCTCCGGCCGCGCCTCCATCCGCACCGAGCTCACCCTGTCCAAGATCGACGGCGCCACCGGCATCTACATCATCGACGCGCTGCGGACGGGCCGGTGGGACCTGATCTCCGACGTGCTGGCGCACGCGGTGCTCCCCGCCACGGCCCTCGGCCTCCTCACTGCCGGCATCTTCCTCCGGCTCGTGCGCACCAACGTGATCGGCACGCTGAGCATGGACTACGTGGACGCCGCCCGCTCGCGCGGCGTCAGCGAGGTACGCCTGGTCCGCAAGCACGCGCTGAAGCCCGCCCTCATCCCGATCATCACGGTCATGGGCATGCAGATCGCCCTCCTCCTCGGTGGGGCGGTACTGACCGAGACCACCTTCGAGTGGAAGGGGCTCGGGTTCCAGCTCGCCGAGTACCTCACCGCCCGCGACTTCGTCGCCGTCCAGGGCATCGTGGCACTCCTCGCCGTGATCGTCGCCCTCACGAACTTCATCGTCGACATCATCGCGGCGCTCATCGACCCGAGAGTGAGGTACTGATGGCCAGTCCCGTCCCCTGGTGGAGGCGCCTGCCGGTCGTCCACCAGCTCCGCCAGAGCGTCGGACTGCAGCGCGGCATGCTCATCGCGGGCCTCGTCATCACCGGGGCGTTCCTGCTCACCGCCCTCCTCGCACCGGTGCTGGCACCGTACGGCCCCGCGCAGCTCCGCGACGCGGACGGCCTGTTCGGCGCCCAGGTGCCGCCGGGCGGCGACCACCTGCTCGGCACCACCGTGGGGGGCTACGACGTGCTCTCCCGCGTCATCTGGGGCACCCGCACCGCCCTGATGGTCATCATCGTGGCGGTGTTGCTCTCCATCTTCCTGGGCGTGCTGCTCGGGTTGCTCTCCGGGTACCTCGGAGGCTGGGTGGACCGGGTCCTCGTGGTGATCGCCGACGCCGTGTACGCCTTCCCCAGCCTCCTCCTGGCGATCGTGGCGGCCATCGTCATCAGCGGGGGGCGCTCGTCCATGTGGGGCGGGATCCTCGCGGCCGCCATCTCGATCACGGTGGTCTTCATCCCGCAGTACTTCCGGGTGACGCGCGCCGAGACGGTGCGGATCAAGGCCGAGGCCTTCGTGGAGTCCGCCAAGGTGATCGGGACCCCCACCCACCGGATCATGTTCCGGCACGTCTTCCGGAACGCGACCCGCACGCTGCCCCTCATCTTCACGCTCAACAGCTCCGAGGCGCTCCTGACGCTGGCCGGGCTCGGCTTCCTCGGCTTCGGCATCGACCCCACCGCCGCGGCCGAGTGGGGCTACGACCTGAACAAGGCGATCTCGGACGTCACCAGCGGCATCTGGTGGACCGGGCTCTTCCCGGGCCTGGCGATCGTGCTGGTGGTCCTGGGCATCACCCTCATCGGCGAGTCCCTCAATGACCTCGCCGACCCGCGCCTGCGGACCCGGCGCCGGGCGGACGCCGCACCCTCCCCCACGGCCGAGACCGTCGTCGTCCCCGGGGGCAGCCTCGGGCCGGTGGGAGCGGAGGGGCCACGATGAGCGGCGTCGTCGAGATCCGCGACCTGGGCATCCGCTTCGCCACCGACGGCGGGGACGTGACCGCCGTCGACGGGGTGAGCCTGGAGGTGAGCCCCGGGGAGGTGCTCGCCATCGTGGGCGAGAGCGGCAGCGGGAAGTCCGTGACGTCCAAGTCGATCCTCGGGATGCTCCCCGAGACCGCGACCGTCTCCGGCGCCGTCCTCCTCAACGGCACCGACGTGACCACCCTGACGGGCGCCCGGCTCCGCGCCGTGCGCGGCACGGACGCGGCGATGGTCTTCCAGGAGCCGTCCACCGCGCTGAACCCGGTGTACCCGGTGGGCTGGCAGATCGCCGAGGGGCTGCGCGCCCACGGCAAGTACACCCGGAAGGAGGCCCGCGCCAAGGCGATCGACATCCTCCGCCGCGTGGGCATCCCCGACCCCGAGGAGCGGGTGGACCACTACCCGCACCAGTTCTCCGGCGGGCAGAAGCAGCGCGTGGTGATCGCGATGGCCCTGGTGCTGGAGCCCGAGGTCATCATCGCGGACGAACCCACCACGGCCCTGGACGTCACGGTCCAGGCCGAGATCCTCGACCTCCTGCGCCGTGCGCGCGACGAGTTCGGCGTGGCGATCATCCTGATCACCCACAACATGGGCGTGGTGGCCGACCTCGCGGACCGGGTGGCCGTCCTGTACCAGGGCAAGGTCGTGGAGCAGGCGGACGTCAAGACCCTGTTCGCCTCCCCGCAGGACGACTACACCCAGCGGCTCCTCGCCGCCGTCCCCCGCCTCGGGGCCACGGAGCGGGGCCGCCGGGAGGCGACGACCACCGAACCCGTCGTGGTCGCCACGGACCTCGAGGTGCACTTCCCCGGCAGGTTCGGACGCGGCGGGTTCACCGCCGTCGACGGGGTCAGCTTCACCGTCTCCCCCGGCGAGGTGCTCGGCCTGGTCGGCGAGAGCGGCTCGGGCAAGACCACGATCGGGCGCGCCATCGCCGGCCTCACCAAGGTCACCGGTGGCTCGCTCAAGGTCCTCGGCCACGAGATGAACGGAATCAGGGAGCGCGAGTTCCGCAAGGTCCGCCGGAAGATCGGCTTCGTCTTCCAGGACCCGGCCTCCAGCTTCAACCCGCTGCTGAGCATCGCGGACGCCGTTGCCGAACCGCTCGTGGTCCACGGCATCGCCGCGGACCCGGGGAAGGCCCGGAAGCGGGTGGACGAGCTGCTCGAGGCGGTCCGCCTGCCGCGCGCGTACGGGGACAGGTTCCCGCACGAGCTCTCGGGCGGAGAGCGCCAGCGGGCCTCGCTCGCCCGGTCCCTGGCGCTGGGCCCGAGCCTCCTGATCGCGGACGAGCCGACGAGTGCCCTCGACGTCTCGGTGCAGGCCACCGTGCTCGACCTGTTCTACGAGCTCCAGAAG
>RZYE01000566.1 GCA_009930425.1 Actinomycetota bacterium
CGCTCCTGCCCGTCCTCCCCGGACTGCCACGTGTTCCCGGTCTCGACGTCCAGCCACACCACCATGCCGGCCAGGTCCGTCTCCACGCCGGCCACGCCGGCCGCCGACGCGTAGAGTCCGGCCGTCCACTCCGCACGGTTCCACCCGTACTGCCACGAGCAGGCAGGGTCATTGACCCCAACGCCGGCCACGGTGCAGTCCTGGGGCTCGCCCACGACGTCGTTGTACGGGTTCGCGGGGTCGGTGACGAGCGGCCACGTGGTGACGTCGAACTCCACGAGCACGGCCCCCGGGTTGGCGGTGTTGACGTACACCTGCAGCGCGGGCTGGCCGGCCAGGCCACTCAGGGAGTCCGCCCAGCGCAGCTGGGCTGGGAGGCACGGGTTCGCGCGGGCGGCGGTGCCACCGTTCACCCCAATGATCCCGAACCGCGCTCCCATCGGTATCCGGGTGGCGCCCAGCCCCGTGTAGGACGTGCCGTCCCAGCCGGAACCGGTGCACTGCGGGTAGGAGATGTCGTTCCCCACGGGAGCGATGGCCGAGATCCGGTCCCGCCCGTCCGCGGCCGAGGCCGGGGCGGCGAGCAGCGCACTTGCCGCCAGCGATGCCGTGACCGCCAGTGCGCGACGCAGGATGGATCGCCGTGCCATCCATCAAGGCTACGCGCCGTGACCGGAAAAGGAGAGGGACGAAGGGACGAGGGCTGAACTGGTACGCGAGCACTAGACTCGCCGACATGTCCAGCCTCGAGGTCCCCGGCACGTTCAGGATGGGCGCCCGGCTGAGCGTGCCCGTGGCGCTGGGCTACTTCGTGATCTCCTTCGCCTTCGGGCTGTACTGGGCGCAGGGTGGGCTCCCTCCGGTGGCCTCGGCCGTCATGTCCGCCACGAACCTCTCCTCCTCCGGCCAGTTCGCGGGCCTCAACGTGATCCTTGCGGGAGGCGCGGCGCTCGAGCTCGCGCTGACCACGATCCTCGTGAACCTGCGCTACGTGCTCATGTCCTTCTCGCTCGGCCAGAGGCTCGATCCCTCGATCGGGACGCTGCAGCGCCTGGCCATCGGGTACGGGATCACGGACGAGGTCTTCGCGCTCGCCATGACGCGACCGGTGGTCCGCTTCCGGTTCTTCCTGGGACTCATGGCAGCCCCGGTGCTCGGCTGGACGGGTGGGACGCTTGCCGGCGCCCTCGTGGGCGACATCCTGCCGGCGTCCGTGCAGAGCGCGGCCGGCATCCTGCTGTACGCGATGTTCATCGCGATCGTCCTGCCTCC
>RZYE01000114.1 GCA_009930425.1 Actinomycetota bacterium
TTGTCGTAGCCCCGCGCCCATCGGGCAAGGTGCTCGAGGATTGTGACGATGTCGGGAGGGAGGTCGTGTTGCGTCATATGGCGCACGCTACGCCGCAGGTGTCGAGATGCAGCGAAGACCGAGGAAGCACGCCGGCCGTCTTTGAGGAAGAGGGTCTTTGGGAGCGGGTTCCTCAAAGTTCGCGGCGGGCCTGGGTCTCATCACGGTTGAGGGCGCGGGGTGATGTCAGGGCCTGCAGGACGAGGGAGCCGACGATGGCCAGGACTCCGATGTCGCGTACCACGACAACGAGGTAGGAGAACACCTGCAGGGCGACGCCGTGCAGGATGCTCGGCAGCGTCGATGGGGAGAATGCCGAGGCCACGGTGGCCGCAGCAGCCCCGAGGACGCACCACACCCCGGTCCAGAACAACCCACGCGGGGTCACGGTCGATGGCATGCGTCCCTCCTCCTGGCTTTCGACAACACCCCGACAGTAGTACCGTCCGTGGAGGCCGCCATGTCGGCCAGCAGCGCGTCCCGTCCCAGCTCAGTCCTCGGGTGGCCATACATGCCGGCGTGCTCGTTCTCCTTCTCAGTTCCAGGGTACGGAGTCGTACCATCCGTCGATCATTTGGGCGCACACGGTTTGGGCCATGACCGCGGTGATCCACGCCCACCCGCCGGTGAACCTACGCTCCGGCGGGTAGATCTTCACCTGTGTGATCTTCACGTTATAGTTGCCGAAGTAATAGCAGGTGTACATACTGCTCACTGGACCCCGAATAGTCGACCAACGAGGAGTGTAGGCACCGCCCTCCCAATAGACGTGACCGCGGGTGTTCCACGGGCAGACCGCCGTCCGGCCGCCAGTCGAAAAGACGTTGACGTAATGAGTCCCCACACCGGATCGGCACAGAGCATAGAGATTGTCGTCGAAAGCATGTGAATAGGCCACCCGATAGCTACCCACACCACAGTAACTCGGAGAGCCTACGGGCGCGGAGTTGTGAATAAGCCTCCTGGAGGGGTGGCGGCGGCCCAGCGCGCGGCCGGCGGGATGCCGGGGGGTCAGCGTGTCTTGAAGTACTGGTAGAGCTTGGCCTCGGTGGTGGCCAGTGCGGTGAGGAGTGCTCCGGTGAGGGTGCCGAGGAGGGCCAGTGCGAGGACGCGGAGGCCGAAGGGTGCGAGGCCGTCGAGGTGGGTGGTGGCGGCGTAGGCGGCGACGGCGGTGGTGGCGGTCAGTGTGGCAGGTATCCCGATGAGGGTGGTTTCGGTGATGAGGAGGGCGACGACGTCGGTGCGGCTGAGGCCGAGGTGGCGTGCGGCGGCGAGCTCGAGGCGGCGGAGCCTGGTGACGGCGGTGGTGATGCCGGCGGCGAGGGCGAAGGCGGCGAGGGGGGCGTGCCGGGTGGGGCGGTCGGTGAAGTGTTGAGGGGCGTCGAGGGTGTCGCCGAGGCGGGGGTTGAGTTGGCTGACGCGCACCCGGGCGGGGTCGGCGCCCGGTGTCAGGGTGGCGCGCAGGAGGACGGAGGCGGTCGCGGGGTCGGGGGGCCACTGCGCGAGCCGGCACTGGTCGTAGGTGCCGGTGGGGGTGGTGGCGCGGGTCAGGGCGTAGGCCAGGACCTGGTCGCGGCCGTCGTTGGGGTGGGTGTAGGTGTGGGTGACGACGGCGTTGCCGTCGCGGCCCAGGAGCACGTCGCCGGGACGGATCCCCAGGGCGGTGGCGGTCTCGGTGTCGAGGGCGATCCCGGTGGTGTAGGCCGGGTCGAGTTGGTGGGCGAGGCCCGGGGTGATGTCGTACACGGGGATGGAGGTGCGGGGGGTGGACCGGGGGATGAAGGGGGTGGGGTGCGAGCGCATCGCTCCGGCGGTGGTGACGCCCGGGGACCCGGTGAGGGCCTCGCAGCGGGCGCCGTCGACGTGCCCGTCGCTGGCCAGGACCCAGGTGGCGCCGCCGCCGTCGCGGTAGGTGGCGGCCTCGCGTTGCGCGGCGGCGACCTGTTCCATGTCGAGCCAGGCCAGCCCCAGGACGAGCGGCCCGAGGATCGCGAGGGACAGCAGGGACCGGGTGGTGCCGGAGCTGACGTTGCGCCAGGCCTCGACGAGGAGGTCGTGGGGGTTCACGCGGGCACCCCCAGGGTGATGGAGCGGGCGCAGGTGGCGGCCACGCGCGGGTCGTGGGTGGAGATCACCACGATGCGGCCGGTGTCCGCGAGTTGGGAGAGGGTTTCGATCACCGTGGCCGCGCTGTGGGGATCGAGTTGGGCGGTGGGCTCGTCGACGAGGAGCAGGGTCGCGGTGGTGAGGACGGCGCGGGCCAGCATGAGGCGCTGGGCCTCACCCCCGGACAGGTGACCGAACGGCAGATCCGCCACCGGGAGGAGCCTGAACCTCCCCAGGGTATCGCGGGCTCGCGGTTCGGCGTCCTTGCGGGTGAGGCCCCGGGCCAGGAGCGGCAGCACGACGTGATCCAGCGTGGTTCGGCCGGGCACGCCGAAGGGATTCTGCGCCACCCAAGACACCCCGGTGACGTCCTCCCGGCGCACCTGCCCGGTGGTGGGAGCCTGCCACCCGGCCAAGATGCTGAGCAGGGTGCTCTTGCCCGAACCGGACGGGCCGGTTACCGCGCACGACTCCCCACACTGCAACTCCACCGCCAGCCTGGTGAAGAGCCACGCACCCTCCCCGAAGCGGTGACCCAGTCCGTCCAGGATCAGCCGCATGACAGGGACGCCTCCGGTTCGACATCCACCTGCTCCGGTGGGACGCCGTCCTCGAAGGACACCACCGCCTGGCCGAAGGTGGAGGACACGACGCGCACCGGCGTCGTCGTCCCGCCGGCCGCGACACACGCCTGCGACCCGGTGTGGAGGACCGCTGAGGCCGGCACCGTCGCGGTGGTCAACGGCTCGGTGAGCGCCAACGTCCCCGACAAGGGGACTTCGGTGGCCCGGTCCATCGTCTCCAGGGCCGCAGCCGTGATCGGGAGAGCAGCGAGGGCCGGCAGGTCCACCGCCGCCACCTCACCAGCCCCGTCCACCGGGAACTTCTGATCATCCACCTGCAAGGTCCGGCCTCCCGGTACGAGGTCAGTGGGGAGCGGGTCGACCCGGGCGCCCAGCAGGGTGGGACGGGACTCGCCCAGCGCACCCCCCACGGGGATCACCGCACCCAACGGGGCACACGCGGCCATCACCGGCTCAGTCTCGGGCAGCCACGCCACGTCCACCAATGGCAGGGACGTCCCAACGGCCAGCCCGTTCGCCTCCCGTAGTCCCGCCACTGCCCGGCCCGTCTGCGGCCCGTACACCCCGTCGACGGCGACCTCGTACCCCAACCGGACTAACTCACCCTGCAGGGACTCCACGTCCGTCCCCCGGACCCCGGGGCCCAGGTCCCGGTATGGGGGCTCCGCCGTCGCCAACGCCAGAACCGGCCTGCCGTCCACCGCCCACGGCGCACTCCCCGACACCACCCGGTCCCCCACCCGGCACGCCGAGCGGGTCAGGGTGCCGGACCGGCGCGCCGCGATCGTCGTGGCCGGCCCGGGGACGGGGACCACCGTGACCTGCCGGGGATCATCGAACGGCTCCAACACCACCGGGAACACCGCCGGGGGGGTGTCCGTGCGCAAGTCCGGCGGGGTGCGGGCCGCACCGACAGCGAACCCTGCGAAGCCCGCCGCCACCACCAGGATCCCCGTGACCGTTGCACGCAGCACCCCCGAATTCGACATGGAACCTAACCCTCGGCCTGGGGATTCATCAGACACCGGATCACCGCGGGGGCATCCATGCTGAAAGGCTGCGTTCCCGCATCCCGGTCCGCCACCCACGTCTCCGCCGTGTAATCCCGGGACACGACCTCAGCCCGCCGCAAACACTCCACGACCACCTCGTCCATGTCCCGATTATCCGGGTTGGTCAGCATCCGCCCATACAGCGCCGCAATCGTCTCGACGTGGGGCGAGCAGGCATCGAGCACCTCCGTGGCGTCCCCCACCGTGGAGAAGGTGTACAACCCGTACGCCTCCTCCAACGTCACCGTCACCCCGCGATCCGCGGCACACGCGACGAACCGTTGCAGAGCAGCGTCATACTCCGCCCGCGTGATCCGCCCATCCTCCAACACCGCACGAACCGCGGGATCCGACGCCGACTCGTACGCGGCCCGCAACTCCGACCCATACGGACCCTCGAAATCACCGGCCTTCTCCTCAGATCCCGAGCAGCCCCCCAGAAGAGCGGCCATACCCAGGACGGCGACAAGCGGCCCCCGCGTGAACGCCCCCCTGAACGACCCTGCCATTCCCGTCAAATGCGCATCCACGCCGACGGTCCGAGCCGGAAGTAGTTCCCCGCGTTGTACCCATTCGCGTTATACACATACGAAGTGGAACCCCACGAACCGTAATACTGGTGGACCACCCCACCGTAATACCGGTCAATTCGTGCCTGCGTGTTGCAGCCCGGTGAATACGACACCGAATACGTCGAATTGGTGTACCCGTACCCCTGGCCCGTGCACCCATCTGCGTGGGCAACCGGCGCCACGAGAGCCACCGAAGCACCCGCCAAGGCCAAACTGCTGACAAACGCCCGAAGTCTCATCTCACAACCCCCATCCTCTCAGCGATTCGTCAGCGGTGGAGCTCACCCGCAGCGCACCATCCGACGATGCACTGTATCAGCCGCCGGCGATCCAGGTCAAGTCCACGGGGGTGGTGTATCGGTTGGTGATCCTTCGTTGGTTGTCTAGGCGGTCAGGGTGGGGAGTTCGGGGTGGGTGACCTCCTCGGTAGTTGTGGGTTGTCCGACGCGGCGGGCGGCAGCGAGGACGTCGAGTCCGATGTAGCGGCGCTGTTCGGCCCATTCGTCGTGCTGCTCGGCCAGCACGGCCCCGACGAGCCGGATGATGGAGGTGCGGTCGGGGAAGATCCCGACGACGTCGGTGCGACGGCGGATCTCTCTGTTCAACCGCTCGTTGGGGTTGTTGGACCAGATCTGCCGCCAGATCGCCTTGGGGAAGACAGTGAAGGCGAGGATCTCCTCCCGGGCGGCCTCCAGGTGGGTGAACACCGCGGGGAGCTTGCGTTCCAGGGCGTCCAGGACCCGGTCGAACTGGGCGTGCACGGACCCGGCGTCAGGTTGGTCGTACACGGTGTGCAGCAGGGTCTTGACCCAGGGCCAGGATGACTTCGGGGTCACCGACATGAGGTTGGCGGCGTAGTGGGTGCGGCACCGCTGCCACCCTGCCCCCGGTAGCGTCGCCCCGATCGCGGCGACCAGCCCGGCATGCGCGTCCGAGGTCACGAGTTTGACCCCACTGAGGCCGCGGGCGACCAGGTCCCGGAAGAAGGCCAACCACCCGGCGCCGTCCTCACTGGAGGACACCTGCAGCCCGAGGATCTCCCGGTAGCCCTCGGCGTTGACCCCGGTGGCGATGAGGACCGCGACCTTCACGACCCGGCCCCCCTCACGCACCCGAATCATCAACGCGTCCGCCGCCACGAACGTGTACGGTCCGGCGTCCAGGGGCCGGGTGCGGAACTGGGCGACCTGCTCGTCCAGGTCCTTGGCCATCTCGGAGACCTGCGACCTCGACAACCCCGTGATCCCCAACGTCTGGACCAAGGTGTTCATCCGCCGCGTGGAGACCCCGAGCAGGTAGCAGGTCGCCACCACCGTCGTCAGGGCCGCCTCGGCACGCCGTCGCCGCTCCAGCAACCAGTCCGGGAAGTACGACCCTTGGCGGAGCTTCGGGATCGCGACATCGATCGTGCCGGCCCGGGTATCGAAGTCCCGGTGCCGGTAGCCGTTGCGGCGGTTCACCCGCCCCTCCGAGACACTGCGGTAGGACGCCCCGCACACCGCGTCCGCGTCCGCGGACAACAGGGCATTGATGAAGGTGGTCAGCATCTCCCGCAACAGGTCCGGGGACGCCTGGGCAAGGTGGTCCTCCAAGAAGCGGGCAGGGTCGATATCGTGAGGGGTGACGGTCATCGTGAACAGTCCTTTCGAGTTTGGTTGTGAGAGATCACTCGAAGGATCACACGATGACTGTCACTCACCTCGTGAGCGACACGGCCACCGCGCTACCGATACACCACGCTAAAGGACGCCACTGCGATCCAATCTCACTGTCGAGATGCAGCGAAGACTGAGGAAACACGCCGGCCATCTTTGAAGAATCGGGACCCTAGGAGGCCTATTCATAACGCGGTTCGGTAGAACTCGAGTGCGATGATGGTTGAGATTGTTTCGGGGAATGTTCGTAGTGGTCTGCGGTAGTCGGTGTGGA
>RZYE01000115.1 GCA_009930425.1 Actinomycetota bacterium
CGGCATGAGGGTGGCCTTCATCTCGGCCGGGTCCGCCCAGTTGTTCGTGGGTCCCGCGTCCTCCTCCTTCTCGGAGCAGATGTAGGTCCGGGACTCGACACGCGCGACATCCGCGGGGTCCGAGCGGACCAGGTAGGAACCCGGGCGCTTCGCCAACGGGATGAACTGGCCGCTCTCGACGGCCTCGGCGCGCAGGCGGTCGCGCTCCTCCTCGGAGCCGTCGCACCAGTGCACGGCGTCCGGCTTGGTCAGCTCGGCCACCGTCGTCACCCATTCGACGAGGTCAGCGGATGCGTCCGTGGGCGCGCCCTGCGCGATCTCGGTCAGGTCGACAGTCATTTCTCTCCTCTTGTGCTCGCGCAGCCTCGCCACGAGCGGTTGGGGCTTTTGTGCTACCGCTCCCCATCCTTGACCATTTCTCGGCATTGTCCACGCGACAAAAGGCCCAAGGCGGCGAACCGGACCGTGTGTCCAGCACCACAAGGGTGGCACGGCGCACGCCCATCGCGGGCGGCCGTCGTCTCAGAGAAGCGGTACCCGCACGACGGTCTGCTCGCGCTCCGGGCCCACGCCCACCGACGAGATCCGGCAACCGGAGACCGATTCCAGGTACTCGAGGTATCGCTGGGCGTTCACCGGCAGCTCCTCGAAGGTGCGGGCGCCGGTGATGTCCTCGGTCCAGCCGTCGAGGTACTCGTACACGGGGGTCGCGTGGTGGATGGCGGACTGGTCGTAGGGCATCTCGTCGTACCGCACGCCGTCCACCTCGTACGCCACGCACACGGGGATCCGCTCGAAGCCGGTGAGGACGTCCAGCTTGGTGATGACGAGGTCGGTCAGCCCGTTGATGCGGGAGGCGTAGCGGGCGACGACGGCGTCGTACCAGCCACAGCGGCGCGGCCGCCCCGTCGTGGTCCCGTACTCGCCGCCGACCTCGCGGATGCGGTCGCCGTCCTCGTCGAACAGCTCGGTGGGGAAGGGTCCCTCGCCGACACGGGTGATGTAGGCCTTGGCGACGCCGACGATGCGGTCAAGCCGGGTGGGACCGACCCCGGAGCCCGTGCAGGCGCCCCCGGCGGTGCAGGAGGAGGAGGTGACGAACGGGTAGGTGCCGTGGTCGACGTCGAGCATCGTGGCCTGGCCGGCCTCGAAGACGACCGTCTTGCCGGCATCCAGCGCGTCGTTCAGTTCGAGCGAGCAGTCGACGAGCATGGGCCGCACGCGGTCCGCGTACGAGAGCAGTTCGGCCGTCACCGCCTCCACGTCCGCCTCACGCCGGTTGTAGACCTTCACGAGCAGGGCGTTCTTCTGGAGGAGCGCGCCCTCGACCTTCTGCCGGAGGATGGAGGCGTCGAAGAGGTCCTGGATGCGGATCCCCACGCGGTTCATCTTGTCCGCGTAAGTGGGCCCGATGCCCCGGCCGGTGGTGCCGATCTGGCGCTTGCCGAGGAACCGCTCCACCACGCGGTCCATGGTGCGGTTGTACGAGGGGATCACGTGGGCGTTGGCGCTGATGCGAAGCCGCGAGACGTCCACCCCCCGCGCGGACAGGTTCGCCAGCTCGTGGAACAGGACCTCGAGGTCCACCACCACGCCGTTTCCGATGATCGGCGTGACACTCGGGGTGAGGATGCCGCTGGGCAGCAGGTGCAGGGCGTACTTCTCGTCCCCGATCACCACCGTGTGGCCGGCGTTGTTGCCGCCGTTGAACTTGACGACGTAATCGGTGGAGGCCCCGAGCTGGTCAGTCGCCTTTCCCTTGCCCTCGTCCCCCCACTGGGCCCCGAGCACCACAACGGCAGGCATGTCCGCCCCCTCCATTCGCGTCCGGCACCGGTCGGCACCGCACCCAAGGCTACCGTCACCCTAGGGTGGGAACATGGCCTCCGCCGTCCCCGCTCTGCGCCGTCCGCCCCGGGTGATCGCCCACCGCGGCATGTCCACGCTCGCGCCGGAGAACACCCTGGCCGCGTTCCGCCTGTGCGCCGCGCACGGCGTCCGCTGGTTCGAGTTCGACTGCGACCTGCTCGCGGACGGGACGGTGGTGGTGATCCACGACGACACCCTCGACCGCACCACCGACGCGCGGGGTGGCTACCACGCCCTCGTGGCGGCGGACCTCGAGCGCATCGACGCCGGCTCCTGGTTCAGTGGCGAGTTCACGGGCGAGCGCCTGCCCACCCTCCCCCAGGTCATCGCGCTCATGAACGAACTGGGTCTCGATGCCAACCTGGAGATCAAGTCCTCCGGGGCGGGGGCGGCGCATGCCCGGCGGCTGGTGGCCGCCGTCGCCCGCGACCTCGAGTCGCTCGCGCCGGCCCGCGAGGTGCTGGTCTCCAGCTTCAACCCGGTCCTGCTGGGGGAGTTCCACCGGTTGGCGCCGCAGTGGCCGGTGGCCTGCCTCTTCGAGGACCGGTGGTGGGCGGGGATGTGGGGCCCGATCGCGGACCTCCTCGACGCGGCCGCGATCCACCCGGAACTCGAGGGACTGAGCGAGAAACGGGTGCGCCGGATCCGCGAGTCCGGACGGGACGTCAACGTGTGGACCGTCAACTCGGAGGGAATGGCCCGGAAGCTGTTCGGCTGGGGAGTGAGCGGGGTGTTCACCGATGTCGCCCAGGACTTCCCGGTGGAGTGGCGCTCGGCGTAGCCCGGTCCCGCGGCGGTGCCCAGAGCGCGACGTTGCCCTGAGCGCGACGGTGCCCTGTGCGCGAGAGTGCCCTGAGCGCGACGAGGGCCGCCGCACCAGGTGCGACGGCCCCCGAGGGGTGCTGGGTCAGGACATCTTCTTGCCGGCTGAACCGAGCTGCTGGCAGGCCTCGACAACGCGGGCGGCCATGCCGGCCTCGGCCGCCTTGCCCCACGCACGCGGGTCGTAGATCTTCTTGTTCCCGACCTCGCCGTCGATCTTGAGGACGCCGTCGTAGTTCCGGAACATGTGGTCCACCACGGGGCGGGTGAACGCGTACTGGGTGTCCGTGTCCACGTTCATCTTGATGACGCCGAAGGTCACCGCCATGGCGATCTCCTCGGCGGTGGAGCCGGAGCCACCGTGGAACACGAGGTCGAACGGGTTCTCCACGCCGAACTTCTCGCCCACGATCTTCTGGATCTCGCCGAGGATCTCGGGGCGGAGCTTCACCGCGCCCGGCTTGTACACGCCGTGCACGTTGCCGAACGTCAGGGCCGTCATGTAACGGCCCTTCTCGCCGAGGCCGAGGGCCTCGATGGTGGCGATGCCGTCCTCGGGCGTGGTGTAGAGCTTGTCGTTGATCTCGGCGGCGTGGCCGTCCTCCTCGCCACCGACGACGCCGATCTCGACCTCGAGGATGGTGCGTGCCTTCTGGGAGAGCTCGAGCATCTCCTGGGAGATGATGAGATTCTCCTCCAGCGGCACGTTGGAGCCGTCGTACATGTGGGACTGGAAGGTGGGGTCCTCGCCGCGTGCCACCTGCTGCGCCTCGATCTCGAGGAGCGGGCGGATCCAGGAGTCGATGTTCCCCTTCACGCAGTGGTCCGTGTGCAGGGCCACCGTCACCGGGTAGTTCTTCGCGACTTCGCGGGCGTAGGCGGCCAGCGCCAGCGAACCGGCGACCCTGTCCTTGATCGTTGACCCGGACGCGTACTCGGCGCCACCGACGGAGACCTGGATGATGCCGTCCGACTCCGCCTCGGCGAAGCCCTGGATGGCCGCTGTCACGGTCTGGGAGGACGTGATGTTGAATGCGGGGTACGCGAACTTGCCCTGCTTGGCGCGGTCGAGGAGCTCGGCGTAGACCTCTGGGGTTGCAATCGGCATTGTCTGCCTCCATGGGTTGGGATCAGTACGTTCCCCATCATTCCACCCAACACACCGGCAGGGGAGGGACATTCGTCAGGAATCGGGGCGATCTGGGCGGCGGTTCGCGGCGCGGCGGATCGCTCAGGCCGGGGCGATGCCCCCGTGTTGCACCACCCACGCCCACATGGCGATGGCGGCCGCCGCGCCCACGTTGATGGACCGGGTGGAGCCGTACTGCGTGATGTGCAGGACCCGTTCGCACCCCGCCACCATCTCGGGGCTGAGGCCCGTGGACTCCTGGCCGAACACGAGGACCGCGTCCTCCTCCAGCGCGGTTCCCTCCAGCGGCACCGAACCGGGCAGGTTGTCCACCCCGAGCACGTGCAGCCCCTCCCCTCGCGCCCACGCGAGGAAACCGGCCACCGTCTCGTGGTGGCGCAGGTGCTGGTAGCGGTCGGTGACCATGGCGCCGCGACGGTTCCACCGCCGTCGGCCCACGATGTGCACCTCGGCCACCGCGAACGCGTTGGCGGTGCGGACCACGGAACCGATGTTGGAGTCGTGGACCACGTTCTCGATCGCCACGTGCAGGCGATGTCGCCGGCTGTCGATGTCCGCGACGATCGCCTCGAGGCGCCAGTAGCGGTAGCGGTCGACGACGTTGCGTGCGTCCCCCTCCGCCAGCAGTTCCGGGTCCCACTGGTCGCCCTCGGGCCAGTCCTCCGGTCCCCCAGGCCATGGGCCGACCCCCTGCCCCGGGACCGACATCAGGACTCCGGCGGCGGGCCGCTCGACGAATCGGGGCGTGACCCGTCGGGCCGCAGCCCGTGGGCACGCATGCGCGCCCACCGCGAGATCACCAGCAGTGCGACCAGGAGGATGAGCAGCAGGATGACGATCAGGTACTTCACCGGGTGGGACCTCCCGCGGTCGGGCCGGGCTGCGAGCCACCGCCCTGGCCGAAGTCCACGCGCGGCACGTCCCGGGTGGAGCCCTCGGCCTCGAAGTACGTGGCACGGCGGAAGCCGGTCATGGAGCCAACGATCGAGGCGGGGAACGTCTCGAGCTTCGTGTTGAACTCGCGGACGTTCGCGTTGTAGTACCGGCGGCCGCCGGCAATCCGGTCCTCGGTGTTGGTGAGCTCGGCCTGCAGCGCCTGGAAGTTGGCGTCCGCCTTCAGGGACGGGTAGGCCTCCGCCACCGCGAACAGCCGCCCGATCGCGGCGGTCAGGGCGTTCTCGTTCGCGGCCTGCTGCTCACGGGTCTGGGCACCCCCGGCCGCGGCCGCGCGCGCCCGCGTGACCTCCTCGAACACGCCGCGCTCATGGCTGGCGTAGCCCTTGACCGTCTCCACGAGGTTGGGGAGGAGGTCGTAGCGGCGGTGGAGTTCGACGTCCACCTGGCGCCACGCCTCCTCCACGAGGTTCCGCAGCCGGACGAAGGCGTTGTACGTGGCGATGAACCAGAGGATCACCACCACCACCAGCACGCCGATGACGGTCAGCGTGATCATGATCGGGTCCATAGGGAGACCTCCCGGGAGTTCAATGGTGGCTCAATCCAATCACACAGCACCCACACGCGGCGGGCGCTGTGCCTACAGCCCGACGTCGGTGTGACTGAGGGCGGAGAGGTAGGGCAGCCCGGCCGCCTCGACGGCCTCCCTCGCGCCGGTTGCCCTGTCGACGACGACGGCGCACGCCACCACCTCGGCGCCCACCTCGCGCAGCGCCTCCACCGCCTGCAGCACGGATCCGCCGGTGGTGGAGGTGTCCTCCACCGCCACGACCCGCCTCCCGGCGACGTCCGGACCCTCGATGCGCCGCTGCAGGCCGTGGGACTTCGCCTCCTTGCGGACCACGAAGGCGTCCACCTCCAGCCCGCGCGAGGCGGCGGCGTGCATGATCGCGGTGGCCACCGGGTCCGCGCCGAGCGTCAGCCCGCCCACCGCGTCGATCTCCCCCGGCCCGAAGCCGTTCTCGTCCAGCAGGTCCAGCATGACGTGCCCGATCAGGGGTCCGGCCTCGTGGTGGAGGGTGGCGCGGCGCATGTCCACGTACCAGTCGGCCTCCCGCCCGGAGGCGAGCGTGACACGGCCGTGGACCACGGCCAGGTCACGGACCAGGGAGGCGAGGCGGGTGCGGTGGGTGTCGTTGATCATGGGGTCTCCTCAGAGGATGGCGCGGGCGGAGAGCCCGGGCCCGGTGGCGGAGCGCACCAGCCAGCGCGGGGCAAGGCGCAGGAGGGCGTTGGCCGTCTTGTACATCAGGGACGGGGTGCACAGGACGTCCCCGCGCCGCACGGCGGTGAGGGCGGCGGTGACCACGTCCTCGGCCCTCAGCCAGCCGAAGTCGGGCCAGACGTCGGCGTTCATCCCGGAGGCGGCATGGAAGCCGGTGCGGACGAGGCCGGGCATGAGGACGGTGGCGGTGACCGGCGTCGTCCGCAGCTCCGCCGCCAGCGCCTCGGTGAAGGACCGCACCCAC
>RZYE01000567.1 GCA_009930425.1 Actinomycetota bacterium
CAGGCACGCGTCACGCATCGCGACCACCTCGCCGTGCGCCGTCGGGTCGAGCGACGCCGTCACGCGGTTGACGCCCCGTCCCACCACCTCCCCGTCCTTGACGACGACGGCGCCGAACGGGCCGCCGCCGTCGGCGACGTTCGCCACGGCCAGGTCGATCGCGAGCGCGAGGAACTCCGCATCGGTGCGCATGGCCCCATCATGACGGCTGCGGGGCGGCTCCCGCGTGGGAACCGCCCCGTTGTTCCACCGGCGTTCAGAGGTCGGCTGCCGCTATCGCACGCTGTTCCTGGGCACGGAACTGGGTGAACCGAGGCAGGAACTTGTCCCAGTCGATCGCGTGGGCGTCGAGTTCCGGCCCGTCGATGCAGGCGTGCTTCCGTACGAGCTTGCCGTCGATGGTCACCGGGACCATGCAGGCACCGCACATGCCGGTGGCGTCCACCATGATCGAGTTGAGGCTGGCCACCGTGTGCACGCCGAAGCGGCGGGTCAGGCTGCTGACCGCGCGCATCATGAGCGGCGGGCCGATGGTGACCACCTCGGCAACGCGGCGGCCCTCGCCACGCTGGTTGGCCTCCAGCATCGCCTCCAGTGGGGTGGTGACGAAGCCCTTGATCCCGAAGCTGCCGTCGTCAGTGGTGAGGACGATGTCGAGCTGGTCCCCGAACTCCGCCTTCAGCCGCGCGAGCCGGTCCTCCTCGCCCGTCCAGAACTGCAGCGATTCGGTGCGGAAGCCGGAGATCAGGGTGACGTGGTTGCCCTGCCGCAGGTGCTCGCGGGCAATCGGGTGGACCGGCGGCAACCCGAGGCCACCGGCAGTGAACACCACGGTCTCGTCGGGGCCGTGGCGGTGCAGCTCGCTCGGCAGGCCCAGCGGCCCGGCGATGCCGGTGAACGCGTCGCCCACCCGCATCCGGTTCATCTCGATCGAGCTCTTCCCGACCCTCTGGACCACCAGGGTGATCGTCCCGGCGTCGGCGTCCCAGTCGGCGAGGGTGAGGGGGATCAGCTCGCCCTTGGGCCAGCCGAGGACCCGGACGAACTGGCCCGGCCTGGCAGACCGCGCCACCAGCGGGGCGTAGACGGTGAACTCCACGATGCCCCCGGCGAGTTCCACCTTCTCCACGATGCGTGCCTCGGCTCCTGCGAGCCTGGAGTAGGCGTCAGCGGCACGGACCCGCTCGCGGACCTCGTTCTCGTCGAGGGCTGCGGCGTGCGCGATCTCCCGGGCGGCGGCCTGGCCGTCGCCTGCGGCGCGGATGGCG
>RZYE01000116.1 GCA_009930425.1 Actinomycetota bacterium
CTCCCGCGCCAGGCCGGCCAGGACCGCGGGGACGTCGGTCACCTCCATCATCGGGTTGGTCGGGGTCTCGAGGAGGAGCAGGTCAGCGCCGGCGGCCGCCGCGACGATCGCGGCGACGTCGTCGGCCTCCACGGTCCGGACGGTGAGCGCGCCGGCCGCCGCCCGTTCGGCGAGCAGCGCGGTGGTGCCGTTGTAGGCGTGGCGCGGCACCACCACCACGCCGCCCACCGGCACCAGCCCCACGACGGCGGCGATCGCCCCCATCCCCGACGCGTACGCGAGCGCGTGCCCGCCCTCCAGCGCGCCGAGCACCTCCTCGAGGGCCTCCCACGTGGGGTTGGAGACGCGGGCGTAGTTGACGGGCGCGCCGGCAAGGTAAGTGGAGGTGAACGTCACCGGCGGGTTGACGGGGGCGCCGGGGGTGCGCTCCGGCCGGCCGAGGGCGACGGCGCGGGTGGCGGGGGAGAGGTCCATGCCACTCACGGTACTGGCGGATTCAGCTCAGTCCCGCGAGCGTGACGTCCACGACTCGGGTGACCCACCGCCGGGTGACCGGCTTCCCGGTCATCCAGCTTCGGTGGAGGACGGGGCCGGCGAGGAGGTCGAGCACGTCGGCAGGCTTCGTGCCGGCGGGGAGCTCCCCCCGGCCGATGCCGCGGCGGATCACGTCCAGGATGACGCCGTGGCGGGTGGCGGCCTCGGCCCGGTGGAGGGCGGCGAAGGCGGGGTCGCGTGCGGCGGCGTCGATGAGGGCGGGCATGAGGGGGGCGGCGGGACCGGTCTGGATCGCGGACGCCAACCCGCACAGCAGGACGATCAGGTCACCGCGCAGGGTGCCGGTGTCCGGGTCCGCCGGTTCGCGCAGGGTGGAGGCGATCGCGTCGAGGGTGAGGCGGTGCTGGTTCGGCCAGTGCCGGTAGATGGTGGTCTTCGCGACCCCGGACCGCTCGCACACTGCCTCGATCGTGGCGGCGGGGATGCCCCGCTCGGTGATCAACTCGAGGGTCGCGGCGATCACCTTGGCCCTCGTGCGGGTCACGCGAGGGTCCGCCCGCGGTGGGGAGGGGCGATGCGCCGTGCCGCTCACCGGCGGCCCTCCGCTGCCCAGAGGTGGCGGTGGTCGCGGACGTACTCGGCCAGCGTCCGTGGTGGGCGGCCGAGCAACTCCCCCAGGGTGGGGTCCACCACCTCGGCCTGTCCGGATCGCAGGCCGGCGTGCAGGACCGCCTGGACCAGTCTCTGCGCCGGGGGCAGGTCCTGGGTGCCGAGGTGGCGCAGGTACCCGGCGACGGTGGCCGGCACGTAGGACACCGGCTCGCCGAGTTCTGCGGTGAGGAGCTCCGCGACCTCCGCGAACGTGAGCGCCTCTGGGCCCGTCAGCGTGTGGGCACGGCCCGCGTGGGCGGCGGGGTCGGCGAAGACGCGGGCGACGACGTCGCCGACGTCCCGCACGTCCACGAACGCGACCCGGCCCTCCCCGGCGGGGAGGTACAGCCGCCGGTCCCGGACGATGTCCGCGCGGTAGGCGTCACCCAGGTTCTGGGCGAAGAAGCCGGGCCGCAGGATCGTCCACGAGACCGGGCTGGAGGTCAGGTGGGTCTCCACCCGGTGGTGCGGCACCACGGGGTTCGACTGCGCGCCCGCCACCGACGCGAACACCACGTGCTCCACCCCGGCGGCGATGGCCTCGTCCACCAGCGCGTTCAGGGGACCGACGCGGGAGATCGCCGGGGGCCGGATCAGGAACAGCCCGGACGCGTGGGCCACGGCGGGGGCAAAGGTGGCCGGGTCGGCGAGGTCGAGGGGCGCGCACTCCACGCCGGGGTTCCGGCGGGCCAGGGCTTCGGGATCGCGGCCGACGGCGCGGGGCCGGATGCCCGCCGCGATCAGGGACCGCACCACCGCCCCGCCGACGTTCCCACCCGCCCCGATGACCACCACCGGCCCGTGCCGCATCGCACCCACCCCCGAAGCGTACGCTACGAGACCGTAGCGGAACAGGCTTCGCACTGTTCACCTGACCGTCACCCTGTGGCGGTGCCCCCGTCCCCGGCCGGCAACCTGGACGCGCCACGGTGGAGGCGTGAGAGTACTGCTCGTCACCGAGTCCTTCCTCCCGGCGGCCAACGGGGTCACCACCTCGGTCCTCCGGGTCCTCGACCACCTCGCCGCCCGCGGCCACGACGCCCTCGTCGTGTGCCCGGGACCGGCGCCGTCGTCCTACGCCGGGTTCCCGGTGGTTGCGGTGCCCGCCATGACCTGGCACGGGTTTCGCACCGGGCTGCCCTCGCCGGCGCTCATCCGCGCCATCGACGACTTCTCCCCCGACGTCGTCCACGCCGCCTCCCCCTTCGGCCTCGCCGCGCAGGGCCTCTTCGCCGCCCGACGGCGGGGCGTGCCCACCGTCGCCGTCTTCCAGACGGACGTGGCCGGCTTCGCCCGCAAGCACGGGCTCTCGGGGGCAGCCCCCACGATCTGGCGCTGGCTGCGCCACGTGCACTCCACCGCGGACCTCACGCTGGCGCCGTCCTCGGCCACCCTCGCGGACCTCGCCGCCAATGGCGTCGAGCGGTGCACCTGGTGGGGGCGAGGGGTCGACGCCGTCACCTACCACCCGCGCCACCGGCGGACCCCGGAGGGTGCGGCGTTCCGGGACCGGCTGCTCGCAGGTGCAGCGCCGGGGACCGTCCTCGTGGGGTACGTGGGCCGGCTCGCGCCCGAGAAGCAGGTGGAGCGGCTCGCGCGGCTGCGCTCGCTGCGGGACGTGCGCCTCGTGGTGGTGGGGGACGGTCCGTCGCGGAGCGGACTCGAGGCGCGGCTCGGGCCGGACGCGGTGTTCACCGGCCGGCTGGACGGACTCAACCTTGCCCGGGCCTACGCCGCCCTCGACGTGTTCGTCCACACGGGCGTCAACGAGACCTTCGGGCAGACCCTCCAGGAGGCCATGGCGAGTGGGCTGCCGGTGGTGGCGCCGGCGTCGGGTGGGCCACTCGACGTCGTCGTGGACGGCGTGACGGGCATCCTCCATCCGGCGGGGTCCGACCGCGCGATGGTCCGGGCCGTGCGCGGCCTTGTCGCCGATCCGGCGCTGCGTGCCCGGATGGGTGAGGCCGGCCGGCGTCGGGTGCTGCCACGGTCATGGGAGGCGCTGGGTGACGCACTGGTGGGGCACTACGAGGCGGTCATCGCCGCGAGGGCGGTGGGGGTGGTTGCCCGGGTGGGGTGATCCTCACCGCGCTGTTCAGCTCGCCCCGATCCCGAGGACGAGCGGCCCCATCACCATGACGGTGACCGTGATGAGGACCATGCCGATGAGGTTGAGCCAGACCCCGCCCTTGACCATGTCCCCGATGCGGACGTAGCCGGACCCGAAGGCGATGGCGTTCGGCGGGGTGGCCACGGGGAGCATGAACGCACAGGTGGCGGCCAGGGCCACGGGGATGACGAGCAGCATGATGTCCTGGTCGATGCCGGCGGCCACGCCGCCCATGATCGGCAGGAAGGCGGCCGCGGTGGCCGTGTTGGAGGTCATCTCGGTGAGGAAGATGATGAGGGCGGTCACCGCGAGCACGATCAACACCACCGGAAGTCCGCCGACGCCGCGGGAGACCTCACCGATCCAGGCCGAGAGGCCGTTCGCGGTGAACATCGCGGAGAGGGAGAGTCCGCCACCGAACAGCAACAGGATGTCCCACGGGATCTCCTTGGCCGTCTTCCAGTCCAGGAGGGGGATGCCGCTGCGGGGGTGCACCGGGATGAGGAACAGCGCGAGCGCGATGCACATGGCGATGAGCTCGTCGCTGATGCCGGCGTCCCGGAACAGGCTGGGCAGGAAAATCCAGGAGAGTGCCCCCACCACGAAGACGCCACCCACGAGCTTCTCCCCGCGGTGCATGGGCCCCATCTCGTCCAGTTCCTGCCGGATGAGGGCGCGCCCCCCGGGGAGCTCGTCGATCTCGGGCCGGAAGAAGACGTTGACGAGCAGCCACCACGCGATCACGAGGAACAGCCAGGCGGTGGGGGCGGCGAACAGCATCCACTGGCCGAACCCGATCACGATGCCGTGGTTGTCCGCGAGGTAGGCGCGCATCAGGGTGTTCGGCGGCGTGCCGATGAGGGTGGACAGGGAGGCGATGGAGGCGGAGTACGCGATCCCGAGCGTGAGCGCCTTGCCGAAGTTGGACCTCACGAGATCCAGTCCCCGCGCGTCCGGGTTGACGAGCGCCATGACCGAGAGTCCGATCGGCAGCATCATGACCGTGGTGGCCGTGTTGGACACCCACATCGAGAGGAACCCGGTGGCCACCATGAACCCGAGCACCAGTTGCTTCGGGTGCGTGCCCACGAGGAGGACCGTGCGGAGCGCGATCCGGCGGTGCAGGTTCCAGCGCTGCAGCGCGAGGGCCAGGAAGAACCCGCCCATGAACAGGAAGATCGTTCCGGAGGCGAACGGGCTCGCGACATCCCGGAACTCGGCCACCTGGGTGACCGGGAACGCCACCAGCGGCACCAGCGCCGTGGCCGCCAGCGGGATCGCCTCCGTGATCCACCACGTGCCCATCAGCACGGCGACGGCGGCCGTCACCGCCAGCCCGTGAGCGGTGAACTCGCGCTCACCCCCTTGCAGCGCGGCGGGCACCTCGTTCGGCATGAGGAAGTAGACGACCACTGCGAGCACGAGCCCCAGGACGATGCCGAACATCTTCCGGTTCGGGCGGCCGCGGTCCTCCGGTGGGTGACGCCGCCCCGGGGCCACGGACGAGCTGGGACGGATCTCAGGAACGGACATGGGAGACAGGCTACGTGACGAAAATCACACATCGCGGGTGAACCGCGGCGACAGGGGCTCGGTGCCACTCGCGGAGGGCGGTCAGTGGCGCCTTGCCCCGAGGGCACCGGCCAGGTCGTCGACGGCGTCGCCCCACCCGGCCACGGTGATCTCGTCCAGTCCCTGCCACCGGGCTGCCGCACGCAACTCGGCCGCGATGCGTTCGGTGGTGATGCGGTCGGTGGTGGCACGGTCTGCCCGGTGGTCCGACGACGGGTCGCCCGGCTTCCCATGACCAGTCCGGAACCCCGGCTCCCACCACGCCGACTGGACGCGCAGGACCCCGGCTGGGCGATCCGCCTTCAGGTCCACGCGCGCCACGATCGCGTCATCGACCAGCGCGGGCAGCGAGTAGTACCCGTACCTGCGCTTGGCGGCCGGCGTGTAGATCTCGATCCGGTAGTCGAAGTCGAACATCCGCTCGGCTCGCTCCCGGAACCAGACGAGCGGGTCGAAGGGGCTGAGCAGGGCGGCGCCGTCGGCATGGCGCGGGATACGCGCCTCACGGTGGAGCCACGCCGGGATCGGCCGGCCGGCGCGTTCCCACCCGGCCACCCGGACGGGTGCGAGTTCGCCGGACTCGACGAGTTCGCCGATCGCAGCCAGCACGGCGGGCCGGTCCCGGAAGCGGTGGTAGTCCGCGAGATCCGCCGCGGTGGCGACGCCGTACGCCCGCGCCGCCCGGCGGACCAGCTCGCGGACGGCGTCGTCGCGCGCGACCTCCCGGGACAGGACCTCGGCGGGGAGGGCGTCCTCGGCGAGGGCGTAGCGCCGCTCGAAGCCGCGGCGGCCAGCGATTGCGACCTCGCCGGAGAGCCAGAGCAGTTCGAGGGCGGTCTTGACGGTGCTCCAGTCCCACCACGGCCCCTTCGCGGCGCGGTGTGCGTCCGTCTCGATCTCGGCGGGGCGCAGCGGCCCGCGGGTGGCGAGCTCGGCGCGGACCCACTCGACAGTGGCTGCGTTGGCGGCCAGCCACTCGGCGTACAGTTCCCGCCGCTCTGCCATCCGGAAGCGCCACAGCGGCCAGTCCGCGGTGGGGATGAAGCAGTTCTCGTGCGCGATGTACTCGGTCCAGGGGCTGTGATGCCGGAGGGACAGCCTGTCCACGGCGGCGGGATCGTAGGGGCCGAGCCGTGAGAAGAACGGCACGTGGTGGGCGCGAGCGAACACGTTCACGGAGTCGATTTGGACGAGGCCGAGGCGCCGCATCACCGACTGCAGGTGCCGCGTTCCCGGGGTGGCCGGCCGCTCCGCGCGCGCGAGGCCCTGGGCGGCCAGCGCCGCGCGCCGGGCCTCCGCGGCGCTGAGCGTCTCCCTCATCCCGTCTCTCTCATCCCGTCTCCCTCATCCTGTCTCCCTCATGCTTCTGCCCGCGTGGCATGGGGACGATTCTCGCAGGCAGTGGCGCCGCCGCCCGCATCGCCCGAACGCG
>RZYE01000117.1 GCA_009930425.1 Actinomycetota bacterium
CCTCCGGCTCCCGAGGCGGCCGTGGTGCCAGGCCAGGGCGTCCTCCGCGTAGTCGACGTAGGCGATGGGGCGGACGGTGCGGATCGCGGCGAGGGCCTCCACGGGGTCCCAGCCCAGCCCGAGCAGCACCGCGTACCCGAGGGACGGGCCGCGGTTGACGCCCATGTGGCAGTGGGTGAGGACGACGCCGCCCTCGGCGATCGCGTCGAGGGCGAAGCCGGCCGTCTCCTCGAACCACTCCGCGGGGACGCGCTGTCCCATGTCGTCGATGCCGTGGTGGAGGTAGCGGACGTGTGGCCAGCGGCGGGCGACGAGGTCCGCGTCCGAGGCCTCGATGCGGACGTCGACGATGTGGGTGACCCCGGCGGCGACCAGTTCGTCCAGTTGCCGGAGCGCGACGAGCAGGGAGGAGTCGAGGTCCCCACCGACCGCGAGCTGCGGCGTGACGAAGTGCGCGTTCGCACGGTGGAGTTGCGGGAGGTCGGCGGCGGGCAAGGGTCTCCTGGGCGTGGACTGCTGGTGGTTGCCCTCCCATCATCGCGCGTTCCGGCGTCACGGTTGCGTAACGACGGTCCGGCCGGTGACCGCGCTCACAGGAGCCGCCATATAGTGAATCTTCGTGTGTGGGGATTCCTTGGGGATTCCACCACCGCCCACTCCACCAACCTAGGAGGAATTGTGAAACTTCGGCGTACGGCAGCAGCCACAGGGCTGTTGGCGCTCTCCCTTGCACTCGCGGCCTGCGGAGGCAGTGCCGACGACGGTGACGGCTCGCCCGCCGCCACCACTGGAGGCGGCACGTCCAGTGCAGCCAGTGGCGGCATCGTCACCGTCAACGGCACCGAGCCCCAGAACCCGCTCCTGCCCGCGAACACCAACGAGGTGGGTGGCGGCCGCGTCATGACCCAGCTGTTCGCCGGCCTCGTCTACTACGACGCGGAGGGCGGCATCGTCAACGAGGTCGCTGAGTCGATCGAGTCCGAGGACGGTCAGAACTACACGATCACGCTGAAGGATGGCTGGACGTTCTCCGACGGTTCGCCGGTGACGGCCAACAGCTTCGTCGATGCCTGGAACTTCGGAGCCACGCTGTCCAACGCCCAGGCGAACAGCTACTTCTTCGAGAGCATCGAGGGCTTCTCCTACGACGAGGATTCCGAGCTCACGGGCCTTGAGGTCGTCGATGACCTCACCTTCACGGTCAGGCTCAACCAGCCCGAGGCGGACTTCCCGCTTCGCCTTGGTTACACCGCGTTCTACCCGCTCCCCGAGGTCGCCTTCGAGGACATCGAGGCGTTCGGCCAGAACCCGATCGGGAATGGCCCCTACAAGTTCGCCAGCGCCGACTCGTGGCAGCACAACGTGCGGATCGACCTCGTCCCCAACGAGTCCTACATCGGCGGGCGCACCCCGCAGAACGGTGGCGTCTCGGTCGTGTTCTACACGCAGGAGGACGCCGCCTACGCCGACCTCCTCGCCGGGAACCTTGACATCATGGAGAACATCCCCAACTCCGCGATCACCACGTTCGAGGACGAGCTCAGCGGCCGCTCCGTCAACCAACCGGCCGCGATCATCCAGGTGGTCACGTTCCCCGAGTACTTGCCCGAGTGGTCCGGTGAGGCGGGAATCCTGCGCAGGCAGGCGATATCCCACGCCATCGATCGCGAGCAGATCACCGAGACGATCTTCAACGGCACACGTACCCCGGCGCGGGACTTCACCAGTCCGGTGATCGACGGCTGGAGTGACTCCGTTCCGGGCAACGAGGTCCTTGACTACAACGCTGATCGTGCCGTGGAACTGTGGGCCCAAGCCGATGCGATCGAGCCGTGGGGTGACCGCACTTTCACGATCTCCACCAACACCGACTCCGACCACCAGGTATGGGTGGACGCCGTGAACAACGGGATCCGCAACACCCTCGGGATCGAGGCGGAGATCGTGGCGTTCCCGACCTTCAGTGAGTTCCTCGACGCCCGCGACAACCAGGCCATAGAGGGCCCGTTCCGCGCCGGCTGGCAAGGCGACTACCCGTCGCTGGCCAACTTCCTCGCCCCGATCTACACCGCTGGCGCAGGTTCGAACGACGGCTTCTACGAGAGCGAGGAGTTCGAGACGCTCATGCGCGAGGGCAACGCCGCGTCGTCGATCGAGGAGGCCAACGCGAAGTACCTCGAGGCGCAGGCCGTCCTGTTCCGCGACATGCCTGGCATGCCGCTGTGGTACCAGAACGTCACCGGCGGTTGGGCCGAGACGGTCGAGAACGTCGAGTTCGGCTGGGACAGCGAGCCCTTGCTGTTCCAGGTGACCAAGAGCGAGTGAGCCCAGCGGCCCAGCCACTCTGAGAGGCCTGCCCGGGCGGCGAGAGCTGCCCGGGCAGGTCCGTCCCCGGCCCACGGTTTCACGAGACCTTGGTTTGACCGTGATATGGGATACATTCTGAACGGCAGCCGGCACAACGTGAGGAGGGTCAACGCGTGCTCTGGTACATCGGGCGGCGACTGCTGCAGTTGCTTCCGGTCTTCTTCGGCGCCACCCTGCTGATCTACTTCATGGTCTTCTCCCTGCCGGGTGACCCGGTGGCCGCGCTCGGGGGTGAGCGTGGTCTCGCGCCAGCCGTCGCGGAGCAGATCCGGCAGCAGTACAACCTCGACGAACCGTTCTTCGTCCAGTACCTGCTCTATCTCAGGGGCATCGTCACCTTCGACTTCGGGATCACCTTCTCCGGCCGCGACGTCATGGACGTCATGCGGGAGGCCTTCCCGGTCACCTTCAAGCTCGCGATCATGGCGCTGGTGTTCGAGGCCATCTTTGGCATCACCGTCGGCCTGGTCGCGGGTCTCCGGCAGGGCGGGATCTTCGACGCCACCGCCCTCCTCACCTCCCTGTTCGTCATCGCGGTCCCGACGTTCGTCATCGGTTTCGTCCTCCAGTTCGTGATCGGGGTCCGGCTCGGCTGGCTCCCGGCAACGGCGGGGAGCAACCCGGACCTCCGGAGCCTCCTCATGCCGGCCGTTGTGCTCGGAGCGGTGTCGTTCGCCTACGTGCTTCGCCTGACCCGCACCTCGGTGGCGGAGAACCTGGGGGCGGACCACGTCCGGACCGCCCGCGCCAAGGGGCTCTCCCGCGGCCGCGTCACCTCCGTGCATGTGCTGCGGAACTCCCTCATCCCGGTCGTCACGTTCCTCGGCGCCGACCTCGGTGCGCTCATGGGCGGGGCCATCATCACGGAGGGCATCTTCAACATCAACGGTGTCGGCGGCACCCTGTTCCGCGCCATCCAGGCTGGCGAGTCCGCGACCGTCGTCTCGCTCACCACCGTCCTCGTGCTGATCTACATCTTCGCCAACCTGCTCGTGGACCTGCTCTATGCGCTGCTCGACCCGAGGATTCGCTATGCCTGAGGCCCGCAAGCACCAGGAGCACTTCTTCGCCGAGGTCGACGAGACTGGCCTGGGCGCCGTCGACGCCGTTGCGGACAGCGGCGCACCCTCGACCCTGTGGAGCGAGGCCTGGCAGAAGCTCCGCCGTCGGCCACTGTTCTGGGCCTCGGCCGGACTCATCGCACTCGTCGTGCTGGTCGCGCTCTTCCCCGGGTGGTTCACCTCGCAGGACCCCCGCTACTGCCTGCTGGAGAACTCGCTGGGGGACTCCAGCGCAGGACACCCCTTCGGGTTCGACCGCCAGGGCTGCGACATCTACTCCCGGGTAATTTACGGCGCCCGGCCATCCGTGCTGGTCGGGGTCCTCACCACCATCGCCGTGACGATCCTCGGCACCGCGATCGGGGCGTTCGCGGGCTACATCGGTGGCTGGATCGACAGCATCCTGTCCCGCGTCACCGACATCTTCTTTGCCATCCCGCTCGTGCTCGCCGCGATCGTGATGATGCAGATGTTCGCCGGCCGTCGCGGGATCCTCACCGTGGTCCTCGTCATGGCGGCCTTCGGCTGGACCTCGATCGCACGCATCACGCGGGGCTCCGTGATGAGTGTCAAGAACAACGACTACGTCACCGCCGCACGATCGCTCGGGATGGGCGGCAACTCCATCCTGCT
This sequence comes from Actinomycetota bacterium, assembly GCA_009930425.1. Lineage (GTDB taxonomy): Bacteria > Actinomycetota > Actinomycetes > Actinomycetales > Actinomycetaceae > UBA1383. Next base: position 4,062 of record RZYE01000117.1, read on the forward strand.
GCGCCACGTCCTGCCCAACGCCGCCGCGCCGATCATCGTCTACGCGACGGTAGCCCTCGGGACGTTCATCGTGCTCGAGGCCACCCTGAGCTTCCTCGGCATCGGGTTGCCACCCTCGGTGGTCTCCTGGGGCGGGGACATCAACACCGCACAGGCGTCGCTCCGGGTGCGGCCAGAGGTCCTCTTCTATCCGGCCGGAGCCCTGGCCCTCACCGTGCTGTCCTTCATCATGATGGGCGACGCCGTCCGCGACGCCCTTGACCCGAAGGTGCGTGGCCGATGAGCACGTCCCCGGTCACCGCGGGTGCCCGCCGCGACATCGACCCCACCACCCCGCTCCTCGAGGTCCGGGATCTCCAGGTCGCCTTCCGCTCCTCCACCGGGATGGTGCCGGCGGTCCGCGGCGCCAACCTCACCATCTACCCGGGTCAGGCCGTCGCCATCGTCGGCGAGTCCGGATCGGGCAAGTCCACGCTCGCTCACGCCGTCATCGGTCTCCTGCCCGGCACCGGCCACGTCACCGGCGGCTCGATCCGCTTCGACGGCAGGGAGCTCACGACCGCGTCGCGCAAGGAGATCGAGGACCTCCGCGGCAAAGAGATCGGCCTCGTCCCCCAGGACCCCATGACCAACCTGAATCCGGTGTGGAACATCGGCTTCCAGGTGCGGGAGGCACTCAAGGCGAACGGCATCGCCTCCGGGAAGGCCGCTCACGCACGCGCGGCGGAGGTGCTCAGCGAGGCCGGACTGCCCGATGCCGAGCGCCGGGCCAAGCAGTACCCGCACGAGTTCTCGGGGGGCATGCGCCAGCGCGCCCTGATCGGGATCGGCCTTGCCGGCGAGCCCCGCCTGCTCATCGCCGACGAGCTGACCTCGGCGCTCGACGTCACCGTCCAGAAGGTCATCCTCGACCACCTCGAGACGCTCACCCACGACCACGGCACCGCGCTGCTTTTCATCACGCACGACCTGGGCCTCGCCGCCGAGCGCGCCGAGCACCTCGTGGTGATGCACCGCGGGCGCGTGGTCGAGTCCGGGCCCTCCCGGGAGATCATCCGCGCGCCCTACCACCCGTACACGAAGCGGCTCGTGGACTCTGCGCCGTCGCTCGCGTCCCGCCGGATCCAGTCCGCGAAGCAGCGCGGCGTGGCGAGCGCCGAACTCCACACCCGTGGCGAGGAGGTGCACTCCGCGCCCCACATCGTCGAGATCGAGCACCTCACCAAGGTCTTCTCGATCCGGGGCAGCAGGCCCGGCTCGGGGACCGATTTCAAGGCAGTCGACGATGTCACGCTCGCCATCCCCCGGGGCAGCACCACCGCCCTCGTGGGCGAATCGGGGTCCGGCAAGTCGACTGTCGCGAACATCGTGCTCGGCCTCCTGCCTGCGACCGAGGGGCGCGTGGTGTTCGAGGGTACGGACATCGCCTCCCTAGACGCCAAGGAGTGGTTCGCATTCCGCCGCAAGGTGCAGCCGGTCTTCCAGAACCCCTACGGCTCGCTGGACCCGATGTACTCGATCTTCCGGATCATCGAGGAGCCGCTCCGCGTGCACCGGGTGGGAGACGCGAAGTCCCGGGCGGCCCGCGTGGCCGAGCTGCTCGAACTCGTCGCCCTCCCCACCTCCACGATGCGCCGCTACCCCAACGAGCTCTCCGGGGGGCAGCGGCAGCGCGTTGCCGTCGCCCGGGCGCTGGCACTCGAACCGACTCTCGTCGTCCTCGACGAGGCGGTCTCCGCCCTCGACGTGCTCGTCCAGGCGCAGGTGCTCAACCTGCTCAACGACCTGCAACACGAGTTCGGGCTCACCTACCTGTTCATCACCCATGACCTCGCCGTGGTCCGCCAGATCGCGGACGAGGTGGCCGTGATGAGCACGGGCAGCATCGTCGAAACGGGCACCACGGACGAGATCTTCGGCAGCGCCCAGCACCCGTACACGCAGCAGCTGCTCTCGGCCATCCCCGGAGCGTCGCTGGAACTATGACGACGCCGGAGGGTGGGGGTGGGATGTCCCACCCCCGCCCTCTTGCACGGTCTGGCTGTCAGTGCGCGGCCATGCCGTCAGTCGCCGTAGATGGCGGCGAGCCGGCCCTTCACCTCGCCACGGTGCAGGCGCTCGAGGCCCTCGGCGATCTCCTCGGGCGTGATGGTGGTGATGGAGGGGTTGAGCTCGCCCTTCGCCATCCAGTCCA
>RZYE01000568.1 GCA_009930425.1 Actinomycetota bacterium
CGAGTCCCTCTACGACGAGCTCGTCCGCGCCGGCATCCGGGTGTGGCGCTACCAGCCGAGCATGCTGCACACGAAGGTGCTGCTCGTCGACGACGCCGCTGCCCTCATCGGGTCCTCCAACCTCAACCGCCGCTCCCTCGACCACGACGAGGAGGTGGCCCTCGTCATCCTCGACGAGCCGACGAGCCGCGTGCTCGAGGAACACTTCGAGGAGGACCTGTCGCGCAGCGAGCAGATCGACCTGACCCGCTGGCGCAACCGCTCCTTGCCGCAGCGGGTCCTCGAAGCGGCGATCGAGCCCGTCCGCCGCTGGCTCTGACTCCCGCTCGATCCACTCCTGCGTTCGGCCCCTCGGTTCACCGCCGGTACGGTGCCCTGCCGCCGGAGGAGCCGAGGGGACCCTGGGGCAGTCCGTCGTCGGTGGTGCCGAGCCCGCCCTGGCAGGTGGGGCAGTAGAACATGACCCGGTCAGCGGGGGCCACGCCGATCGGCGCCACCCGCAGGAGGCTGCCGCAGCGGCGGCACTCCTTGCCGGACCGGCCGTGCACCCAGGTGTCCTCCCCCCGGCGGCGCGAGCCCGTGGTGGTCCGCAGCTCGTCCCCCACGTTGGCGCGCATGAGGCGCGCCGCCCGGTCGACGACGGCGCCCACTCCGTCCTCGCCCAGCTCACCGACCGTGGACCACGGGTTGGTCCTCTCCAGGAACAGGGCCTCCGCGGCGAACATGGTCCCGATGCCGGCGAGGTTGCGCTGGTCGAGGAGGGCCTCCCCAATCGCTCGTTCCGGGGCTGCGGCCAGGTTCGCGAGCGCCCGGGCGCGGTCCCAGTCCGGCCCGAGGATGTCCGGGCCGAGGTGGCCCACAAGTTCCGCTTCCCGGTCGGTACGCACCAGGTCCACCATGCCGAGCCGGAGGCCCAGCGCGGTCCACTCGGCACTGCCGAGCACCACCCGGAGCTGCCGGTTGGCGAGCGTGCGCAGGCCGACGTCCGCCGTCGCCATCACCTGCCAGGAGCCCTCCATGCGCAGGTGGGTGTGGAGGGTCCAGCCGCCCTCCACCCGGTAAAGGAGGTGCTTGCCGCGCGGCACGATCTCGAGCGTCCGCCGGCCCACCAGGGGTGAGCCGTCCAGCTCGCCCCACCGCAGTTCGGCGCGCGTGAGCGGCTCGCCCGCGAGGGCGGCGTGCAGCCGGCGGGCGGTGCGGACGACCACGTCCCCCTCAGGCACGCAGCCTCAGCCCCTTCGGGGTGGGGCCGAAGCCTGCCTCG
>RZYE01000569.1 GCA_009930425.1 Actinomycetota bacterium
GAGTGCCTCGTCCCCGCCCAGCAGGGGATCCACCTCGCCGAACGTGGTGGCGTCGTAGCGGTGGGTGCTCCCGGCGGGGAAGAACGGGGTGAGGTACACGGTGTTGGCGCCCAGCGACGCGATGTGGTCGAGGTGGGCGGCTACGCCGTCCAGGTCCCCGCCGTAGAACTGGCGGGCGAGCGTGGGGCGGTCCGTCGCGAGCGGGGCGTCCCAGGGCGCCGGGATCGCCCAGGCAGGGGCGTCCCGGTCGCGGGACTTGGCGAACCGGTCGGGGAACACCTGGTACAGCACGGCGTCCTGGCTCCAGTCGGGCGGCGGGGCGTGGGTTGCCAGCCGGAAGTCCGCGGCGTCGCTCACCTGGTGGGCGTGCAGGCCGGTCCCGTTCAGCCACTGGAACCCGTGCGCGCCGCCGTCGAGGAGCCAGCGGTAGCTCGCCACCGGGTTGTGGACCGGGAGGTCCGCCCGGTACCACGTCTCCCACTCGTCCGTGCGGTCCACCGTGGCAGGGGCGAGGAGGCGCTCGCCGTCGACGACGTGGCTCAGGTGCACCTCGCCCACGCCCGACTCGCGGGGCACCCGCAGGAACACCGGCACCGTCTCGCCGAGTTCCGGGGCCGGGTTCGCGACGTACAGGGCGGAGCCGTCGTGGTGCGGCTCGGACCAGTGCTGGGTTCTCATGCGCTCACTTCCGCTCCGGGGTCCGGACAATCCTGCCACGCTTGGGGCCATGGATCCCGCCTCCTCCGCCCGCCTCGAAGACCTCATGACCGCCGCCTGGCCGGCCGGGCTGCCCCGGCCCGTCGAGGCCGGGCCCACACCCGGGGGCTGGGTGGCCACCACCTGGCTGGTGGTGCTGGCGGACGGGCACGACGCCGTCGTCAAGCTGACGCCGTACCCCGCGGATGCGGAGGTGGACGGGCTGGAGGCGCTCGCCGCGGCCGGCATGCCGGTGCCGCAGGTGCTCGGCCACGCGGGCGGCACGCTCGTGCTCGAGCGGGTCCACGGACCGGCGGACTGGGAGTTGCTTGGCCGGGCGATCGCCGGCATGCACCAGGTGGAGGGGACGCGGTACGGGTGGCACCGCGACAACCGCGCGGGGAGGTTCGTGCAGGTGAACGCATGGTCCGAGCACTGGCCCACCTTCTTCGCCGAGCAGCGGGTGCGGGTGCACCTCAGCGACCCGAGCGTGCCCCCGGACGTGCGGGCCCGCCTGGAGCGCGCCTGCGACGGGCCGATCCAGGAACTGCTGCCCGCGCATCCGGT
>RZYE01000570.1 GCA_009930425.1 Actinomycetota bacterium
GCCCGACGGCGTCGCCCCCGGCTCGGTCCTCAACGCCGGCATCACCGAGGCCACGCCGTCCGGCCTGCTCGTGAAGGTCACCGAGGTGGACGGCACCGCCGTGCGGGCCGTCCAGGCCACGTTGCAGGACGCCCTCGAGCAGGGCGAGTTCTGGGTGGAGAAGGTCTTCTCCCCGGACGAACTGCGCGGCGAGCCGGTCCTCGCCCCCGGCGTCACGATGGCCACGCGACCGACGGGCGGCGGGGGCACCGCCGTCGTCCCTACGTTCGATGGGCTCAGCCTGCCCGGCGAGCTGACGCTGGAGATCGAGCCCGTCGACGGCGTGACGGTCACCGGCACCCTCGACTTCGGCGCCGGCTGCGGGCTCGCCGGCGGGGTGGGCGGCTGGGACATCGCGTGGATGGAGATCGCGTGCAACGCGTGGGAGTCCACGTCGCTACGGGTGGAGTCCACGAAGGACGGCCCCGCCACGGCGGAGCGGTACACCGTGGCGCTCATCCCGCTGGCGGGCTTCCCGATCCCGATCGGGCCGCTCGTGGTGGTGGTGATCGTGGACATCCTGGTCACCGTGGACCTCTCCGGGAACGTGCACGTGGGCCTGGACTACGGCGGCTGGCAGCGCACCGACGTGTACGCCGGCCTGCGGTTCTCCATCGGCAAGGGCTTCGACCACACGGGTGGCGTGAAGACCTCCGGCTCGTCCACCGGCAACGCGCTCTCCGAGGCTGTCACCGCGGGGGCCACAGGGCGGGCGGAGTTGCGGCTCAGCGCGTACGGGGTGCTCGGGATCGGGGCCGGCGGGGACGCGTCCGTGTACCTCACCGGGGACCCGGCGAAGGACCCCCGCTGGCGGGTGAGCGCCAACGCGGGGGTCTTCATCCGGATGTTCCTCGGCCTGCTCGCGTTCGAGCTGTCCGCGCAGCTGCGGTACTCGCTGAAGGAGGCGTACGAGATCGGGACGTGGGAGAACACCCCGCCGGTGGTCACCGTGACGTGGCCCGCGTACGGGGAGGTGATTCCGCTCGGGGGCCTGGCCCGGAAGGTCGAGGCGAGCGCGGTGGACGCCGAGGACGGCGTGCTCCCCGTCACCTGGACGGACGCGACCACGGGGGCGACGGCGTCGGGCATCGGACCGCTCGACTTCGGGTTCGGGGAGCCGGGCTCCCATGCCGTGACGGTGCGTGCCGTCGACTCGCACGGGGCGGCCACGGAGAAGGTCATCCGGTTCAAGGTGCAGGCCCCGGGGCTGACGATCGACCT
>RZYE01000571.1 GCA_009930425.1 Actinomycetota bacterium
GTGGAGACCCTGCGGACCGACGGCGAGAACGTCGAGGCTGCCCAGGCCCTGAACCGCTACGTCACGGAGAACGCCTGGTTCGCCCCGTGGTACCGCCCCTCGCAGCTGTACTACTTCGACGCCGAGTCGGTCAGCGTCGAGCCGCAGGTGCAGATGGCTGTCCCGTCCATCTACAACTTCTCGCCGGCTTCCTGAGCCGCACCGCCGGGGGCGGGAGCACCCGCTCCCGCCCCCGGCGCCCACCCAGCCCCGTGTGAAGCAATGGAGCCCCCCACATGCTCATCCTGATCGCCAGACGTCTCATCTCAGGGATCGGCGCACTGCTCGTCGTCTCCGTGGTGACCTTCCTCCTGCTCTACCTGTCCTCCGGCAACGTCGCCCGCAACATCCTCGGCGACCAGGCCACCGAGGAGGCCGTGGCCGCCAAGACGGCGGAACTCGGCCTCGACCAGCCCGTCCTCACCCGTCTCCTCGACTGGCTCGGAAGCGCCATCACCGGTGACTTCGGCAATTCGTGGTTCACCAACGAACCCGTCTTCGAGGCCATCGCCAACCGCCTCCCCGTCACCCTCGTCATGGTCACGGTCGCGATCGTCCTGATCGCCATCCTCGCCACCGTGCTCGGCATGACCGCCGCGGTGCGCCGCGGCTGGGTGGACCGTGTGGTCCAGCTCGGCGCCGTCGTCGGCATGGCAACCCCCGGCTTCGTCATCGGCGTGGTCCTCGTCTGGATCTTCGCCATCGAGCTCGGGTGGTTCGACGCCATCTCCACGATCCAGCCGGGTGCCGGCCCGGGGGCTTGGGTCTCCACCCTCACCCTGCCGATCCTCGCCCTGCTCATCAACGGCGTGGCGAGTGCCGCGCAGCAGATCCGCAGCGCCTTCATCAAGCAACTCGAGATGGACTACGTGCGCACCCTGCGCAGCCGTGGCATCCCCGAGCGCGAGATCCTCTTCCGGCACGTGCTCCGCTCCGCGGCGCCCGCCGGACTCACCGTCCTCTCCCTCCAGTTCATCGGCCTGCTGGGCGGCGTGGTCATCATCGAGTCGATCTTCGCGATCGCCGGGATGGGCCGCCTCGCGGTCACTGCCACCACCATGTCCGACCTCCCCCTCGTCATGGGCGTGGTGGTCTACACGGTCATCATCGTGATCGTGGTCAACCTCGTGGTCGACATCGTCAACGGCTGGCTCAACCCGAAGGTGCGTGCATCATGACCCAGGCAGCGGAACCCCCCGTCCAGGCGGGCGAACCCG
>RZYE01000572.1 GCA_009930425.1 Actinomycetota bacterium
GGTGTGCTTCTCGGAGTACTCGGACATGTCGATGCGGACCATGGCCCGCTCGTCGTCGAAGAGGAACTCCGCGAGCGCCTTCGCGAGCTCGGTCTTGCCCACGCCGGTGGGGCCGAGGAACAGGAACGAGCCGGTGGGCCGGTCCGGATCCGCCACGCCCGCGCGGGAGCGCCGCACGGCGTCGGACACCGAGCGCACGGCGGCCCGCTGGCCGATCAGCCGCTCGCCGATCACGTCCTCCATGCGCAGCAGCTTCTCCGTCTCGCCCTGCAGGAGCTTGCCGGTGGGGATGCCGGTCCACGCGGAGACCACCTCCGCCACCTCGTCCGGGCCCACGCGGTCCGCGATCATCGGCGCCTCGGACGTGGACTTCGCGGCCTCCGCCGCCTCGGCCTCGGCGATCTCCTTCTGCACGGCCGGGATCTCCCCGTAGTACAGCCGGGACGCGGCAGCGAGGTCACCGGCACGCTCGGCACGCTCGGCGTCCGTGATCAGCTGGTCGAGGCGAGCCTTCAGGTCACCCACCCGGTTGTGCCCGGCCTTCTCGGCCTCCCACCGCGCGGTCAACGCGGCGAGCTCCTCGGCCCGGTCCGCGAGGTCCGCACGCAGCTTCTCCAGCCGTGCCACGGACTGCGGGTCATCCGCCTCGGACTCGGAGAGGTAGGACTCCTCCATCCGGAGCCGGTCCACCTGGCGCTGCAGCGTGTCGATCTCGATCGGGGCCGAGTCCAGCTCCATGCGCAGCCGTGAGGCCGCCTCGTCCACCAGGTCGATCGCCTTGTCCGGCAGCTGGCGGCCGGTGATGTAGCGGTTGGAGAGGGTCGCGGCCGCCACGAGGGCGCCGTCGGAGATCGTCACCTTGTGGTGCGCCTCGTAGCGCGGCGCGATGCCACGCAGGATCGCCACGGTGTCCTCCACGGACGGCTCCCCCACGAACACCTGCTGGAACCGCCGCTCCAGGGCCGGGTCCTTCTCCACGTGCTCGCGGTACTCGTCCAGGGTGGTGGCGCCCACCATCCGCAACTCGCCGCGCGCGAGCATCGGCTTGAGCATGTTGGAGGCGTCCATCGCGGACTCTCCCCCGGCGCCGGCACCCACCACGGTGTGCAGCTCGTCGATGAAGGTGACCACCTGGCCGTCGGAGTCCTTGATCTCCTGCAGCACGGCCTTCAGCCGCTCCTCGAACTCGCCCCGGTACTTCGCCCCGGCCACCATGGACGCGAGGTCCAGGGCGATCAGTCGCTTGTCCCGCAG